>CAZJUF010000021.1:12196-14924 GCA_964549055.1 uncultured Hyphomicrobiales bacterium
CGCTTGACCATCATGACAACAAAATTATTGTTCATAGCGCTGCAATATCCTGGCCGGGGCAACACCGATAAAATAAAGCGCGAGGCAGCTTAGATTGCGATAAATGCGGTGGAAAAACCCGTCTTTTCGATAGCGCGCAAAACTCGTCATCACCGGCGTTTTCAACAACGCTAAATGTTTGCGGCCAATACGACGGATGATGTCGACGTCTTCCATCAGCGGCATTGATTTAAACCCACCGATTTGCCGGTAAAAATCTGTCGATATCAACAATCCCTGGTCACCATACGGCAGGGCAAAGATCGCACATCTCATCGCCACAATCTTTTCCATGATCCGGGGACCGATACCGGGCTCATCAACTGAAAACCTGAAAGCGGCGGCCTGCTTTTTTGCCCCCGGCTGATTTGCAGCGGCGATAAAACCCCTGACTTCCACTTGCCATCCCGGCGTCAAAATGGTGTCGGCATGGAGAAATAATATCCACTTTGTCTTAACTTCATGGCCACCGGCAGCAAGCTGCACTCCCCTGCCCTTTTGAGTTTTGATAATTCTGGCACCGGCGTCATCAGCTATATCAAGAGTGTGGTCAGTTGAGCCACCGTCAACCACAATCACAGTCGAAACGAGACCTTCAACGCTTGCCGCCACAAGGGCTGCAAATGCCGGGTTAAGGCTCAAACCCGCATTAAGCGTTGGGATGACGACGGTGATCATAGGACTGCCAACGTTGGGGTGAATATTTATCAGGCCTTGCGGCGCGCTACTATTAACACCGGTGCCATGCGCCCGTCTGCAATATTCTGCCGGACATTTTGTAATTTTTCCCGCGCCGTTGGCCCCATGATCAGGTGGACGCCCAGGGCCGAGGGGCCATTGGCAGCAGCGATCTCGCTTTGTCTGAAAAATTCCACGGCAAATTCGCTACGGTCCTCAACATCGCTGATTTCAAATCCGGCATTGTGCAAAAGCTGTGTCATCTGGTCCGGCGATACCAGGTGACTGGCCTCAGCCGATTGCGCCCATGGCACGGGAAAGGTAACTGGCTCATCACCTTTTTTCATCACGTCATAGATACAAAATACAGCACCCGGCTTTGTCACTCTGGCAACCTCACCATATAATGCATCACGCTCCTTGATGTTCATGGCGACATGAAGGGTCAGTGCCGCATCAAACGTTGCATCCTCAAACGGCATGGATAAAGCACTTGCTGTATGGAAATCGGTTTTGTCATCAAGACCGGTCAAACGGCTAAGTGTTTGGGCGACTTCAATATATTCCGGGGTAAGGTCTATGCCTGTTACCTTACAACCGGTCTGCGAGACAATGGTGCGGGCAGCGCCCCCTATGCCACAACCCACATCCACAACATGGTTCTGGCTGGACAGTGGCATTTTTGAGATTACGTATTGGGTAGCTTTGCGACCACCAATATGAAATTCATCTACAGCGGCAATATCTTCAATTGTCAGGTTGTCGATATCTGCACCGGTTGCTCTTAAGCCTTCCAGAATCCGTTCAGCCAGATTACCGACAGCGTAATGTTCTTTAACAATTTTCTCGATTTTGTTCATGATGCCTGTCCTGAAACATTTCGAATCCTCCCCCCGTTGCAGGTAATCTTTTTTCTTCCTCATTACAAGTTTGGCAGCGTGAAGGACGTAATGAAAAGAAAAAGGCCCGCTCACAGTTTCCAAAACATGACCAAAGCCACAGATTATTTGATTGTTTAAAGGTATTATTAACCGTAACTGAAACTCGTTCTTGTTTTGTTCTATTTTATATTGTACTATACGTTCAAATAGGAATGTGAAGGTTAAATCATGAACAAAACCCAACCGATTGTAACACCCTCCGTTGCCAACATGGCCGAACACAACGTTTATCACCATAGCAAAGCCGCTGCCGGTCGCGGTGCGCGATCCAACCTGACTGGGCGATATGAGCATCATTCGCGCATTTTATATGATGATGGCTGGGAAAGTCTTGGTGATAGTGGAAGACTAAAAACCGAGGTTACAGAAGAAATTGCCAAAAAAATCATCACTACCAATCAATCTCCTGATATTTCATTTGACCAGTCGATCAATACTTACCGCGGGTGTGAACATGGCTGCAGTTACTGTTATGCGCGCCCCACGCACGCTTACATGGGGCTTTCACCTGGCCTTGATTTTGAAACCAGACTGTTTGCCAAGATAAACGCGGCTGAATTACTTGAGGCCGAGTTTTCGCAACGCCAATATAAACCGCGCACCATCGCCATGGGCACCAATACCGACCCCTACCAGCCGATTGAGCGCGAGCGACGGCTGACACGGGCGATATTGCAGATGATGCTGAAATACCGCCACCCCGTTGCCATCGTGACAAAATCAGCACTCATTACCCGCGACATTGATATCCTCAAGCCACTGGCTGAACTCGGTCTGGTGAAATGTGCCATTTCAATCACCACACTGGATAAGAGCCTTGCACGCTCGATGGAGCCGCGGGCATCGACGCCAGCTAAGCGCCTTGAAGCGATGGAAACGTTAAATCAGGCGGGCGTGCCTTGCGTGGTAATGACCGCCCCCATTATCCCCGGTCTCAATGACAATGAAATTGAGACACTCTTGGGTGCGGCTGCCAATGCCGGGGCGCAGGAAGCCGGTTATGTGATGTTGCGCCTGCCGCTTGAAGTGCGTGACCTGTTCAAGGACTGGCTCGAAACCCATGTGCCTGA
>CAZJUF010000022.1:0-14853 GCA_964549055.1 uncultured Hyphomicrobiales bacterium
AGGATAGTCGAAAAGTCCAAGATTGTGGCACCGGACGACCGCAGGGAGGACTAAGGCCCCCAAGTCCCAAGAGGGGCCTGCAGCCTGCGCGCCGCTTGAGCGCCGCTAAAAACAGCGCCTTGTCCGGGTGCCATACGGTGAATCCGACGTGTGATCGTCGGGTGCCATACCGATAGCCCGGCGTATAGTCACCGGATGATAATCGATAAGTCCAAGATTGTGGCACCGGACGACCGCAGGGAGGACTAGGCCCCAAGGGGGCCGCAGGCTGCGCGCCGCTTGAGCGCCTCTAAAAACCGCGCCGCGAAATTTTTACCTTCAAACATCCTCATCCCGGGTCAGCACAAACACCGCTTTTTCGCCGAAAAAATTCATCAACAAGCGCGAAGAAGATATCAACTTTGAATAGCCGCGCGAATCTACCGCCAGCTGGTTTTCGACCGTCACGTCAAGGTTGCTGCACAGATTTTCAAAATCCCGGATGGTGCAGAAATGGATATTCGGGGTCTCGTACCAGCTTTCCGGCAGGCTTTTTGTCATCGGCATGGTGCCATTGAACAAAAGCTGAAGCCGAACCCGCCAATAGCCGAAATTGGGGATTGAAATGATAATTTTGCGGCCAATTCTCAGCATCTGCTCAAGGACTATATGGGGTTTTTGCGTCGCCTGAATGGTTTGGCTCAATATCACCACGTCAAAACTTTTTTCGGGGTAATTGATTAAATCGGTGTCGGCATCGCCCTGCACCACCGACAGGCCTTGCGACACACACAGGTTGACACCGGCCTGACTGAGTTCAATGCCACGCGCATCAATACCCTTGGCTTCAAACAGGTAGGACAGAAGTTCACCCTCACCACAGCCGATATCAAGCACGCGCGCGCCCGGCTCAATCATGTCGGCGATGAGCGCCAGGTCTTTGCGTAATTCGGGTGGTTTGGAAATTGGAGTTTGAATCATAGGTTTTCTTAATCCAGACCGCGTTTGCGCGCAGCCGCTGACATGAAGCCTGAAATTGTGGCAAACATTTCCGGTGTATCGAGCAAAAACGAATCGTGACCCTTGTCGGTTTCAACTTCAACAAAGCTGACATTGGCGCCAACAGCGTTTAAGGCGTGGACGATTTCCCGGTTGCCTTGAGTTGGAAACAGCCAGTCGCTGGTGAACGATACGATACAAAATCTGGCAGGTGTACCCTTGAAAGCATTGGCTAAAATCCCGCCATGGTCTCCGGCGAGGTCAAAATAATCCATCGCCCGTGTCATATAGAGATAGGAATTGGCATCAAAGCGGTCAACAAATGTGGAGCCCTGGTACCTGAGATAGCTTTCGACCTGAAAATCAGCATCAAAACCGTAAGTTAATGCGGCGCGGTTTTGCAGGTTGCGACCGAATTTCTGGTGCAGGGCCTCGCCGGAAAGATACGTGATATGAGCGGTCATGCGCGCAACGGCCAGGCCTTTGCGCGGATTGGTTTCGTGTTTGAGATAATCACCGCCGAGCCAGTCATTATCCGCCATGATCGCCTGGCGACCGACCTCATGAAAGGCAATGTTTTGCGATGTGTGCCGCGCCGCCGTGGCAATGGGAACCGCGGCAAAAACGCGATCTGGATAATCCACCGCCCATTGCAACACCTGCATGCCGCCCATTGAGCCGCCGATGACGCAGAAAAGATCGGGAATTTCCAGCTTGTCCAGCAACATCGCCTGCGCCCGCACCATGTCAGCGATGGTAATGACGGGCAGTTGCAGACCATAGGGCTTGTCCGTATCCGGATTGATGGTGCTGGGGCCGGTTGAGCCCATGCAGCCGCCGATTACATTGGAACAGATAACAAAGTAGCGCTCCGTATCGACAGATTTGCCGGGCCCGATCATCGCCGTCCACCATCCCGGCCGTCCGGTTTCGGGATGCTCGCTGGCTACATGCTGGTCTCCGGTGAGCGCATGGCAGACTAGAATGGCGTTGTTGCGCGCCTCATTTAAGGTGCCATAGGTCTGATAGGCGATTTTGAGCGGAGATATCTCTTTGCCGCAATCAAGTTTGAGCGGTTCGTCCACAGAGAATTCCATCACAGCACTATTGCTGGCGACACTGGTGTCAGCCCGGGATTGGCCGGGTTCTTCCTTATTCTTTATTGTTTTCACCATCTGCGGCACTCGAATTCGTGTAATCAAACAAATATAGAGGGTTGGTCTTATCACTCCCATCCAAATGGTTCAACAACGGCAAAAATCGCTTCTTTTGCCATCACGCCAATCTTTTCTTTGATTTTATGGCGCAGCAGACATAAGAATGCGCGTGTTAGAGCCTGACCTGTGAAACGAGATGAGCGCAAGATGAACAATAAAACAAATCAACCGGTGCCAAAAAAGGGAATTTCAAGTCTGGTTCCCTATGCGCCCGGCAAGGTGCCTGATCCTTCTTTAGGCAAATCCTTTAAACTGTCCGCTAATGAATCCCCGCTTGGCCCCAGCCCCAAAGCGCTCGACGCATTTCACCTTGCGTCCTCTGACCTGTTCTCCTACCCCGATCCTGCCGCCCGTGTTCTGCGCGCAGCCATTGCCAGAAGATATGGTCTCAATCCGGATCATCTGGTTTGCGGCAACGGTTCTGATGAATTGCTCAACCTGATTGCCCGCATTTACCTTGGTCCGGGCGACGAAGGTCTTTACACGCAATATGGTTTTACGGTCTATCCAATCTGCATACAGGCCAATGGCGCCACCCCTGTAGTTGCCCCGGATCGTGATTTCACCGTGGATATTGATGAGATTTTGCGTCGGGTAACCGAGCGCACAAAGGTTGTCTTTCTCGCCAACCCCAACAACCCGACGGGAACCCATGTGCCGCAATCGGAAGTGCGTCGTCTCAGCGAGGGCCTGCCCAAAGGCTGTGTTCTGGTTCTCGATGGTGCTTATGCCGAATTTGTCCGGCGCAATGATTATGAAGCTGGCATTGAACTGGTATCAACCACGCAAAATACCATCATGACACGGACATTTTCGAAAATTTACGGACTTGCGTCCATTCGTCTTGGCTGGGCTTATGCAAGCGAAAATATCATCGATGCCATAAGCCGTGTGCGTGATCCCTTTAATGTCACCGGGCCATCACTGGCCGCCGCCGTGGCTGCATTCGAAGACGTTGATTACACAGAAAAAGTACGTATTCACAATGACACCTGGCTGCCCCGGTTGCGGGATGCCTTGATTGCCGCCGGGTTGGAAGTCACGCCGAGCCTATGCAATTTTCTCCTGCTGCATTTCCCTGATGAAGATGGAAAACGGGCGAAGGATGCGCACGAGTTCTTAGCCCAACAAGGTTTAATGTTGCGGCAGATGGATGAATACAACCTGCCTAATGCCTTGCGTCTTTCTGTTGGTACGCAAGAAGCCAATGAGCGTGTCATTGCCGCTTTGACTGGTTTCATGCAAGGCGGGGCCTAGGCCATGAGTTCGGTAATTTTTGATCGCATCGCCATTATTGGCTTGGGGCTTATTGGCTCTTCTCTTGGTCACGCCATTAAACGCGGTCAACTCGCCGGTCATATTGCCGGCTACGCCCGCACAGAAGAAACCCGCAAAACGGCACTGGAAATAGGGTTTATCGACAGTGTTCATGAGACAGCTGCGGCTGCCGTGGAAGGGGCTGACTTAACGCTTGTTTGTGTACCCGTAGGTATTTGCGGGCAGGTGACACAGGAACTCAGCTCGTCGTTAAAACCAGGATCAATCATCACCGATGTGGGCTCAGTCAAACAAGCGGTGATTACGGCGATGTCGCCACACGTGCCCCAAGGTGTTCATTTTATTCCCGGCCACCCCATTGCCGGTACCGAACATTCCGGGCCGCAATCAGGCTTTGCCACCTTGTTTGACGGCAGATGGTGCATTTTGACGCCTGTGGCGGGCACGGATGCCCAAGCCTTGCAGAAATTAACTGCCTTTTGGCAGGCATGTGGCAGTATGGTTGATACAATGGCACCGGATCATCACGATCAGGTGCTGGCAATTACCAGCCACCTGCCCCAGCTTATTGCGTACAATATTGTTGGAACAGTTACCGAACTTGAAGAAGACACCCAATCGGAAGTCACCAAGTTTTCAGCCTCAGGTTTTCGCGATTTCACCCGACTGGCAGCGTCTGATCCGGTAATGTGGCGCGACATTTGTATTGCCAACCGTGATGCTATTTTGGAAATGCTTGGCCGGTTTACCGAAGATCTTACCAGCTTGCAACGCTCAATTCGGCGCGGAGATGCAGACAAGCTGCAGGAGCTTTTTACCAGCACCCGCGACATGCGGCGCAAAATCGTCGAAGCTGGCCAGGATACGCCGGAAGCTGATTTTGGCCGTCATATATCTGAGGGTGACGCTAAAGATTGAGGGGTCTATTGATCAAACAATGGCGTTAATTTGGCAATTTTAAACGGTCCGAAATAGACTTTACCTTTTTTTGCCCGTAAGGCGATTTTAACACCGTCTGCCCCGGCATTGCCGAGCAGATTGATTGCTATCATCCCCAGTTCCGCATCTTTTTCGCGAATTTTACCGCTGGCAACCAACCCATTGATCACAACGTCAAGACCAATCATTTTAGTCTTTAGCACACCTTGCACCCGGCCACGATAATCCAGATTGAACTGACCCTTGCTCTTTAATTTTAACGCGCCACTGGTGGCGTTAAATTCCGTAATCTGCGCTTCGCCATTGTTGGCCTCCCAGGCCTTAAGCCAGTCCAGCGGTTTACCGCTGAACTTGTAGGGGGCATCCGAAAGCTTGATTCGCATCGCAACGTCGTCGAGCCGGGCACCTTTGTCGGATTGAAAATTTGCTGATCCCCCAACCAGGACAAGATTTTTGATAACACCAGCTGCTTCATAATCGCCAATCGGTTTTGATGTGTCTGAAGTTGTGCGGATATTGATGACCGCCTCTTTTAGATCAGTTGCAATGTCCTGTGGCCCATATTGGCTGGTATAATCAACCAGCGTTCCGGTCAAATCGCGAATGACCACGGTTGTTTCTTTTAATGCCTGGTCTTGCAGGATCAGGCTTGATGTGACAGTCCCGGCATTGCCGGAAAAGAGTTTTTTAACCTCGACAACTTTGCCATCTGAATTGCGTTTGCGGCCGCTGGTAAGTTCAAAAGGACCATAAAGCTCGCCAATTATGTGATTGAAATCATAAGCCCTGACAACCGCCACCAGACGCGAAGCCGTCAGTTTGATCTCGCCCGAGGGTGTCTGCTGGGTGATCTTCAAACTGGTGCAATCGAGCAGGAACTTGAAAGGATAACCGCCAATACTGCGATCAGCGCAGGTTATTTCCAGTCCCCTTGCCTTTTCGCGCGCCAGCACCTGATCGACAACGCCCATGGCTTTGGTAGAGGCTGTCAGCCAGAAAACCGACCAGCCAACGGCCAGAAGCAAGACCAGTATGAGCGGTGCTACAATTTGCCAGGCCGGTTTTTTCCGGGGCCGTATGCGGGAATATAATGAAGTCATATAAACGGGGCTGTTTTTTTGCTACCACACTTGCTATCAGTTAACCTGAAAAAGTGAACTGACACAATCTGGATTATCATGCAGGATTTTTGGGTGTTTGGCTATGGATCGCTGATGTGGCGGCCGGGTTTTCCCTATGTGAAACGCCTCAGCGCCCACCTCTATGGGATGCATCGCTCCTTATGCATATATTCAACCGTTCACCGCGGCACGCCACAAAAACCCGGGCTGGTACTCGGTCTTGATCGCGGCGGCTCGTGTCGCGGTATCGCCTATCAGGTAGCGACTGAGAATATAGAGGAAACCATCTCGTATTTGCGGAAACGCGAACAGGTGACAAAAGTCTACCACGAAGTCACCAGACCAATTCGAATACATGACAAAACCGACCGCGAGGTCCCGGCATTAATCTATATTGTTGACCGCAATCATGCGCAATATGCTGGCCGCTTAAGCCCGGAAGCCCAGGTTGAATTTGTCAGGCAAGGTATAGGAATATCGGGAAAAAATCCAGAATATGTACACAGCAGTGTAGAGCATCTCAAGGAAATGGGTGTGCGGGATCGACCGCTAGAAAAACTCAACAATTTGCTGGAGCAGTTGTGATCAATATATCATCCTTCTTCGTCATCCCCGGAACAAGCCCGGGGATGACGGAGAATGGTGGTCGGGGTTACGGTAAAGTCAAAAACTGATATTGGTGAAAAAGACTGCGGGTAAGGATTTTCGCGGCGAATGGCGAGGTTGACGATCAGCGTCTTCATCGGGCAAATGCCGGGTAGACAAATCGGCGGCAATTTTTTCAACAGCTGTATCACCCGTAGCCATAAGATGAAAATGTTGCTCATTTGCCCCTTGATAGGTCCGCAAATGATCGATTTGATGCGGTGACAATTGCCCGACGTGACCAACAAACAGGACAAACCGCTCCCCATTAGGTTCATGGCGCACAATCATAAGATTGGCACCGGGACAATGAAAATCCGCATCCATAGGGAAAACCGTGTGCAGATAACGCTCACCCGATGCGCCAAGCCAATAGTAAAAACGCTTGCCAAAACAGGATTTTTTAACGCTGCGGGCAGGAGCATATCCTGCAATGTTCTCTATTTGTGTCATAAGAACAAATATAGAACATTAATTGAGCGTGTCAACTGAAATCAGCGAGCCAACGCAACATCAGCCACATTTTGAATAGCCGCAACTGAGACACGAGTGGCATCCTTCCTGAAAAATCAGCGAGGGCATATCGCATTTGGGGCAAAATTTCATTTCGCTTAAACGATTGATTTCAGACGGGTTTTTTTCAGAAAACGTCGGATCGGCGCCCTCTTCCCTGACCTTGATAAATCCGGTATCAATCATGTGGCGCTCGATAACTCCGCCGATAGCCGCCAGCAGTGAGGGCACGTATTTGCCGTTCATCCATTGACCACCGCGCGGATCAAACACCGCTTTTAATTCTTCAACCACGAAAGATACATCGCCGCCACGGCGAAAAACGGCACTGATCATGCGGGTCAGCGCCACGGTCCAGGCATAATGTTCCATGTTCTTGGAGTTGATAAAAATCTCAAAAGGCCGGCGGCGATCATTTTGAATAATATCGTTGAGAGTTATGTAAATTGCATGATCGCTTTCAGGCCAGCGCACCTTGTAGGTATAGCCCGGCAGAACGTTGTCGCGCTCCAGCGGCTGCTTCATGTAAACAATACCACTATCATCTGTGTTCAGTGGTGGTGCCGGTGCATCCAGCGCCAGACTGGTCTGGCCGTGATCATCGCTGCCAGCGGTTTTAGCGGTCTCATCCACCGTCAGCACCGCACCGGTAACATCATTGGGCCGATAGGTGGTGCAGCCTTTCAAGTCGAGATCATAGGCCAGCTGGTAGATATCTTTGAAGGCATCAAAGCTGATTGATTTGGGGCAGTTGATGGTTTTTGAAATCGAACTGTCCACATGCTCCTGCACCGCTGCCTGCATCACCAGATGGTCTTGCGGCGACAAGGTCTGCGCGGTGACAAAACAATCGGGCAGGGGGGCTTCATCGCCAAATTTTTCGCGGAACCTGCCATAGGCATAATCCATAACGCTTGCTTCGCTTTTGCTGCCATCGGGTAGCAGAACCGCGCGCTTGTAAGAAAAGCTGAATACCGGCTCGATGCCGCTGGAAACATTTTGCGCCAGCAGCGAAATTGTGCCGGTGGGGGCAATTGATGTCAGCAGGGCATTGCGGATACCGTGGGTTTTGATGTCATTCCTGATCTCATCATCGAGATCGCGCACCATCCCCGAATTAAGATAGGCATCCACATCAAAGAGGGGAAAACTGCCTTTTTCCCGGGCAAGCTCGATGCTGGCTTTATAGGCGCTGCGCTTGATCTCAGCCATCCAGCTTTTCGATAAGGCGACGGCCTGCTTGCTGCCATAGGTGTGGCCGCAAAATATCAGGGCGTCAGCCAGCCCGGTGACACCGAGACCAATACGGCGTTTGGCCAGAGCTTCGGCTTTTTGCTGCTCAAGCGGGAAGTTTGACAGATCAATCACATTATCCATCATGCGCACGGCAATTTTTACCAGTTGATCAAGCTCGACTGCATCAATGTCGGCACCGGCTTCAAAGGGGTTATCAACCAGCCGCGCCAGATTTATCGAGCCTAAAAGACACGCCCCGTAAGGTGGCAAAGGCTGTTCACCGCAAGGATTGGTGGCGTTGATTTTCTCACAATAAGACAGGTTGTTGCGCTCATTGATGCGGTCAATAAAAATCACTCCGGGTTCGGCATACTCAAACGTTGCCGCCATGATGCTTTCCCACAAATCGCGCGCCCCAAGCGTTTTGTAGACCTTGCCGTCAAAGGTTAAATCCCAGTCTTCGCCAGCCTTTACCGCTGCCATGAAGGCATCCGTAATCAGCACTGACAGGTTAAACATGCGCAGGCGTCTGGCATCGTGTTTGGCGGCTATAAACGCTTCAATATCGGGATGATCGCAACCCATGGTCGCCATCATCGCCCCACGCCGTGAGCCCGCCGACATAATGGTGCGGCACATGGCATCCCACACGTCCATGAAGCTTAACGGGCCTGAGGCATCCGCCCCTACGCCTTTTACCGGCGCTCCCTGAGGCCGTAATGTCGAAAAATCATAGCCGATACCACCGCCCTGCTGCATGGTCAGAGCCGCTTGTTTGAGGTGTTCAAATATCCCCGCCATATCATCGGAAATTGTACCCATGACAAAACAGTTGAATAAGGTGACACGGCGATTTGTCCCCGCCCCTGACAGGATGCGTCCAGCTGGCAAAAACCGGTAATCACTCAACGCCTCAAAAAAACGTCGCCTCCACACTGCCTGATCCGGTTTTTTCTCAGCCTTGGCAAGGGCGGACGCCACCCGCATCCAGGTATCTTCAATTGTCTGGTCAATGGCCGTGCCGTCACGCTGTTTGAAACGGTATTTCATATCCCAGATCATCTGGGATATGGAGCTGTCTATTGGGGAAGTGTCATGGACCATTGGTGGAACTCTGCAGGTGAATTTTCTAAAAATATACTAAAGGAAAACGACACCGTGAGTCAATTTTGTTCACGTTATGTACTTAAGGTTAACGAATTGTTAACAGGTTACCAACCGGTATTTACTCAATCAAAATCGCGCGCCCGGCCTTCAGCCACCAGTCTGGCAGTGGCATCTTCGATTGTCGTTTCCAGTTCAGCCATGAAAGCCCCGCGCGTTTTGCCTGCAGCAATTGGCGGCAGAATTTCGATGATAATTGTCCCGGGGTGGCGCCAAAAGCTGCGCCGGGGCCAGTAGAGCCCGGAGTTAAGGGCAATCGGCAAACAAGAGATGTCGAGAGATTTATACAAAGCTGCCACCCCTGATTTATAATCAGCTTGTGCGTCAGGTGCCTTTCGGGTGCCTTCAGGAAAAATGATAATCTGTCTGTGCTTGTCTCTTGCGCGTTTTGCCTGTTGTAACAATCGTTTAAGGGCTGAAGACCTGGCGTTTCTGTCCACCGTCACCATTTTGAATTTCAGAGCAAACCAGCCAAACAGGGGAATAAAGGTAAGCTCTTTTTTCAGGACAATAGCGGGATCATCAAACAAGGTCAGCAGGGCAAAGGTTTCCCATAAGGATTGATGTTTGCTGGCCACCAGCAAAGTTCCCGGAACAATGTGTTCACGACCGCGGACTTCAATTGAAATCCCGGCCACCAGTCGCATCAAAAGCAAACTGGTTTTGGCCCACAGCCGCAGCGTCCCAATGGCCCATTTATGAGGAAATAAAAACACCGGCAAACCGCCGATTAAAAAAATCGCCAGCACCAGATAAAAGGCAATGTTAAAGCCAAAAGATCGAATTAAAAGCACGGACACCATCTGCTAATTGTCAACGGGTCAATCCTGTCCCCACCCGTATTCGCGCGGCAAGGTATTTGATATACTCAGACATTATTAACAGCGCGGTATCGCGATTTGTCCACCACTGCGAAACCGGGATTGAATCTACCACCACCGGATAAGCGATGAGATTTATCTGCGGCAGAACATTTCGCAACTCGGCCAGACTGCGCGGCATATGATAATTGCTGGTGACAACGATGAGAGATTTAAATCCGTTCTTGGCAACCCATCTGGCGGTTTGCGCTGCATTGCCAATAGTATTACGTGCTGCTTTGTCCAAATCGACACAGCATTTGAACAGGTTGCTTTGTGCCGGTACAAGTCGGGCCAGAGCTTCGCTGGAAGTTGTTTTGTGAACACCGGAAATGAGTAATCGGCCGCCCTTGCCCGCACTCAGCAGTTTAACCGCCCCAATGAGGCGTGATTTTCCGCCGGTGAGGACAACAATAGCATCAGCTTTGGCAATGTTGACGGGTTGTTGCCGGGGTATGAGCTGGGTGAACTGATAAAAGCCGACAAAAAACCCAAAAACAATCAGGATCACACCACTGATGGCGATTTTTGTATTTGTCTTTAAATTTGCCAACAATTTCATAGCCATTGTGACCCTGTCTAGCAGTCCTGATTCTGATATTTCTACCACACGGACAAGGGGTTGGAACAGGATAGTTTCAACGATTGCGCTATAAAACACCTGCCAGTATTCGCATCACCACAATGCGCGAGGTGGCCAGGCAAATAACAACGGCGGCAAGGGGAACTGTGAAAAGCACAAGAAACCCCACCCACCCCAAAGATGTCTGGCCTGTAAGAAACTGAAATCCCGTTTGATCCGGACTGGAACCAAAGTAGCTGGTTAAAAAAAGTCCCAGAAAAATATAGGTCAATATGCCGCAGACAACACTGATCATACCGGCTTTCAGACCGATAATAAAAAACCTCGATTGCACTTCCTCGGCAATAAAATTGTCTTGGGCACCGACAAGATGAAGCACCGAAATAACCTCTTCATTGCTGGCCATGGCAGCGCGTGTGGCAAAAATAATTATGGCAATCGTTGTAATCGAGATGAGGGTGAGAATGCCCAGAGAGATCATTTTCAGAGCATTGGCACTGCGCAAAATCTGTCCCTGCCAGCGTTTGTGAGTATCCAGGCTGGCACCTTTTACTTTTCGTTTGAGCTGTTGTTTCAGCTCATCAAAAGCAGGTGGGTTTTTTTCGTCGATGACAACCGAAATGAGGCGTGGAACCGGCAGATCAGCAAGCAGTGATCCTTCGCCAAGCCATGGCTCAAGCAGTCTCAGGCTTTCCTCGTTACTCAACGTGGTGGTCGATACGATGCCGCGGGTGCTATTGAGTATGGCTGTAGCAGTTTCAATTTGCACATTCATATTCTCGCCATCGACGGGCTTGATTTGCACCGTAACCTGTTTAGCGACATCGGCAGTCCAGGCCTGGACCGATCCGTTAATGAGAATATTTGCAATGACGGCGAGAACGGCCAGGTAACACATGGCGGTCACGACAATGGTGAGCGATCGTCCGCTTTTTGTCTGGGCCGGTAGAATGCTAATGTAAGAACCGGTAATCAACCCTGGCAGATTTTTCAGGTTAAGAAAGCTCAACAAGCTTTGAAAATGGGTTTCAGTCGCTTTTTCGTTGCTGTTGCCGGTTTGCGAAAATCCCTCGCTCATGACACAACTTCCAACTCGCCATTATCAAGAACCAGCCGGGGCGCGCCAAAATCTTTCATCAACAATCGATCATGGGTTGCAATTAAAATGGTTGTTCCCAGCCGGTTGAGCTCAACAAACAATCGCAGCAGACGCTGGGCCAGTTCCGGGTCAACATTACCGGTAGGCTCATCGGCCAGCAGAAGAGCTGGTCGTCCAACAACGGCACGGGCAATTGCCGCGCGTTGTTTTTCTCCACCGGAGAGGATTTCAGGAGTGGCATTCAAACGTTCGCCCAGGCCCACCCAGCGCAGCAGTTCGATTACATTGTTTTCATATTCATCGGTGTGGACGCCACGGATGCGCAAAGGCAGGGCGACGTTTTCATAAGTGGTTAAATGGTTGAGCAGGCGAAATTCCTGAAACACCACACCAATACGTCGTCGAATTGCCGGCAACTCCCGTCGCGGCAGGGTTGCAACATCCTGGCCAAAAATCGAAATCAGGCCACGCGTTGGTCTTTGCGCCAAAAACAACAGCTGCAGGAGGGATGTTTTACCAGCACCCGATGACCCGGTGAGGAAGTGAAAGGATCCCGGTGCCAGATGAAAACTCACATTTCGCAGGACTTCTGGCCCCATACCATAACGTAACCCGACATTCTCAAATTGTATCACTTAATCTGTTACCTTTTACCTTAGGCTCAGGGCCCCTTAATTAAGCGGTCCTGACCCAAGGGTAAGGTCGCTTTGATCGTGTTTAACCACACTTTAACCAGCATTGGGGTTATCTGATGGCTGGATTAGCAAAATCGCGCAGTGATTCTCTTTATCATTTTTGAATTATAGCACGCGATCATGGTGTTGAATGATAATTAGCTGTTCTCAGTGCGAAACAAGTTTCGAGGTTGATCCGGCCTATTTTGAACCCGATGGCAGAAAGGTCAAGTGCTCAAATTGCAGCACCGTATGGTTTCAGGAATATGTGCCGCCAGAAGATGTCGAGGGCCTTGAAAACAGTCAGATTGACAACGCATCAAGCGATGATACTGGCCGTGAAGAAAATGTCGATGACCCGCGTGACGAAAACACCGAAGAAGATTTAAAGTCCGAGGCTCAACGAATGGTTTCAGCCGCCCGGGAAATTAAAACCGGGCGCCAGCAATACAAAAAACAGCTGACCTCTGCGCTTGCCGGATGGGGAGCTCTGGCAGCAACGATTGCGGTGGTTGCAGGTCTGTCTGTTTCCTATCGAAACAGTATCGTTAAAACCCTGCCTGGTACAGCCCGGCTGTACGCACAACTGGGCATGCCGGTCAATGTGCGTGGCATGTCCTTTGCCAATGTGGTTTATACGCGCGATTTTGAAAATGGACTGCCAGTACTGGCCATCAAGGGCGAAGTTGTAAATCTTACCAATGAAAAAAAACCTTTACCGCGCGTGCGCTTTGGCCTGCTGGACGCAACCGACCAGGAACTTTACTACTGGACCGTAAAAGTCGATAAAAAACCTATCGGCCCCAATGCACGGGTTAAGTTTGTTACCCGTCTGGCTTCACCACCGGCTACGGCGCAAGGGTTGATTGTGAGATTTGCAAAGGCAACATCGGGATATGGCGCATATCGCTGATATTACTATTCAGGATTGAGCAATCGATATGGCTCAGGTGTTATTGGCAGAAGATGACAATGCGGTGCGCGATTTCGTGCGTCGGGCGCTGGAATTAAGCGGTCACCAGGTCACTGTTGTCCGTGATGGCGGTGAAGCCTGTCATTTAATCACTTCTGGTACCCACAAGTTTGATCTTCTGGTTTCAGATATAAAAATGCCGGTAATGGATGGCATTACCCTAGCCTTGATAGCGGCAGAAAAAGTGCCCGACATGCCCATTTTGCTGATGACCGGATATGCCGATCAACGCGAACGCGCTTATGGGCTTGAAGCTATTATTACCGGATTATTATACAAACCCTTCACGCTGGAAGACATTACTGCGGCGGTAGATAAGGCTTTAAGTCGGGGCGGGATAAACTAGAGTCGAACAGAATACTCCCTATTTTCCGCACCGTCCCGGACCCTCCTAAAATCTGCGTAAAAGTCTTTCGAGGTAATCCAGTTCAAACTGGGGGCGGTTGGGCTCGCCAATGCGGTTTTGCAGCACTCTTCGCAATTCACGGGCGCGTTGTATATCGGCCTGGGTTGGAATTTTGGTGGATAGTCCATAATCCGGTCCCGAACTTGGCAATGGCCGCCCCAGTGGATCGGTTTCACCCTTGCCGTTGTTTTGCCCGCGCTGGTTTAACCCCTGGCGCTGCGCCAGCCCATCGACCATTTGCTGGGCCATCGATTGCGCGCCCTGGCGCAACTGATCCAGGGCCGAGCCCTGTTTGCCCACCGCCCGGCCCGGCTCACCTTCGCGCAACGCACCTTCAGCATTTTGCATGGCTTTTCCTGCCTGGTTGAGAGCCGAAGGCTGTTCCATGCCGTTTTGGTCAAGCTGTTCCATCATTTGACCAAGAAGGTCTCTTAAAGCCTGTTGTTTATCGGCCAGTGTCTGGATGTCGGCATTGGGTTTTGACAGGCTTCCCTGTCTCGGGTCGTTATTTTGATCCGCCTTGTAGGTGTCATCGAGCAGGCGTTGTTGCTGGTTAATCATTTCACCCAGTTCCTGGATCATATCGGACAACATCGACTGGTTTTGATTGGGAGCGGTGGTGGGGCCACCAGCCTGCAATGATTCCAGCAGGTTCTGTAACTCAGACAACATCTTCTGGGCAGCATCTTTGGAACCGCTTTTGGCGAGGTTTTCAATGGTTTCCAGGATCTTGGCGAGATCGCGCGCCTCAACGCGTTGATTTCTTTCACCCTGTGGCAGCTGGTTTCTTTCGCCCAGTTTGCGGTTTTTCTCATTCAGCGCCTGCAAAAACCGCCCCAGGGATTTTTTCATATCCTGCATCAATGCCTCAATTTCCTCAGGCGAGGCATTGTTGGCCAGTGCTTTGCGAAGTGCTTCCTGCGCAGCCCTGAGCTCTCGTTCAGCCAAAGACAGATCACCATCTTCAACCTTGAGCGCCAGATCCCACAACAGGCTGTAAACCGATGTCAGCAATGTGTCGTTACTGCCCCGGCTCAAGCGGAAATAAGCTGTGCGCAGGCCAAGATAGATGGTTGTATCTTTAATGATTTCTTCGGGAAACAGAGTAAGGGCATTGATGGCCAGGGCAACGGACTGACGATTGTCGAGCCTGCGGGCAAGCTTGGC
>CAZJUF010000023.1:0-9802 GCA_964549055.1 uncultured Hyphomicrobiales bacterium
TGCGCTTTAACAGCTGTCCATTTGCGGCGATATTAAAATCACCATTGCCTGAATACCCCAAGCTGTCGTCTGTCGGGGCCAGCAACATCAGGCAGTCCATTGTGTCACCATCCCATGCCGCCAGCATGGCTGCGAGATTGTCGGTATCATTCTCGATCCACAGACTGTCGCTGTTCAGAATGAAGAACCGGTCCGGCCCCAGAATTTCCAGATTTGCCAATGCGCCGCCACCGGTATCCAGCAGTTCGTCGCGTTCATCGGCAATGATGACATCAGCAATCGGCGAATTTTCAAGATGCTGTTCCAGCACATCAGCGAGATAGTGAACATTGACCACAATTGGCGAAATCTTGTGATTGGCCAGGCGTTTAAGGGTGTAATCGATCAAAGGTTTGCCATTTAGTTCCACCATAGGCTTAGGCTTGGTGGCGGTTAAAGGGCGCATCCTTGTGCCCAGACCGGCGGCCATGACCATGGCGGCGGTGTTTTCATTCTGGATCATGTCTGCCTCGGCAGATGATTGTCAAACCATCGTTTTAATGGTTGCAGGCGCGTATGTTGCAGGTTGCGTTCAAGATAGGTGCGCACGCGCGGCATATGGGCAAGATAGTTGGGTTTATTATCGCGGTCGGCGAGGCGGGCAAAAATGCCGAGAATTTTGGTTGCCCGCTGTGCGCCTAAAATAGCGTAGGCGAAATCAAAATCATCGCAATCATAATCAACATCTGTGCGCTCAAGTTGCTGCCAGTAATAGGCATAGAGTTGTGCTTCTTCTTCCGCTGACACATCACGGCGGGCATCCTGTAACAAAGACATCAGATCATAGGCGGGCGCACCCATTACCGTATCCTGATAATCGAGCAGGCCGACACGGGCGATGCCTTCGCGTTCCGGCAACCAGATCAGGTTAGGCGAATGATAATCGCGCAGCGTCCAGATTTTTGGGCAGTGTTCAAGATGCTGCCACAGGGGTTGCCACAATTCGAGAAATTCAGTGCGGTCATCACCAGCAATCTCTTTTCCCTTGAGGCGCGGCCAATACCAGTCCGGCAATAATTCAGTTTCAATCTGCAAAGCTGTGCGGTCGTAGGTGGGAATGATGTGATCACTCAGTGCGGGCGCAGGCTGGGTTGCGCTTAATCTTGCGGAGATGTGCACCAGAACGTCAATGGCAGCATGCATTGGTGCTGTCATGTCCTCACCTTTTGCGGCCATGTCAAAATAGACGTTGGCACCGAGGTCTTCGAGCAGCAGGAAACCATCGTCTGGCTCACTGGCAAATATCTGCGGCGGGCTTAAACCCAGTGACTGCAGGCCCGTGGTCATAGCGATAAAGGGCTTTACCCCTTCGGCCAGATGGGCCAGTGCACTATACGATTTACCATCTCGTATGGCTGGCCCGTCGCTCCGGTGAGGCATATCCATCATGATACAATGGCAGCTGTCGTCCTCAATGCGTTCATAGCGGCGGTGAGAGGCATCACCTTGCAGAAAACGACGTCTGGCGTTGCCCCACCCGGCTTTTTGCAGGAATGCTGCGCTGCTACGCCAGCGATCAAGCTTTTGTTGCCACAGCCCGTGACCGGTCAGGGTAATTTTTCTTGAATTCTCGGAAACATCGTCGATTGCGATCATCAGGCGATCGGCAAATTGACGTTCTGTAATTCTGTCAGGCCATTCTACCAGGGCGATACCGTCAATGAGAGCGTCGTCGAGACCGAGTTCATCAACTTCTGCGCGATCGGTAATGCGATAAAGATCGAAATGGGAAGCCTTGAGGCGCAAATCCTCATAGGTCTGCACCAGGGTAAAGGTCGGGCTGGGGACTTCGAGATGCTGATTGCCGGCCAGAGCCTGTAAAAAAGCCCGCGCGAAAACGGATTTTCCAGCGCCGAGATCACCGGTGAGCCCGAAGAAATCTCCAACGCCGGCATAGTTTGACAGCTCTGCTGCCAACTGATGCGTCTCTGCTTCAGAATTGGTAATCAGCTCAACGTCGTTGTTCATGAATCTATGACCTAGGCCTGAGCCGCGTCAACTTCAGCTTCAGCTTCTTTAGGCGGTACCAGTGGCAATATACATGTTATCCGGGTGCCGCGCCCGGGTATGGAGGCAAGAGAGACGGTGCCACCATGGAGTTCGGCAAAACTTTTGACAATCGACAGGCCGAGCCCGGCACCGCGCGCGTTGCCGCTGGAATTTTGTGTTTCAAAACAATCAAACATGCGGGCCTGATCGACGGGTTCAATGCCGCGCCCGGTGTCTGTCACCGTGAATTCGATAGCGTTTTCGGTACGCTTTGCTTTCAGGGAAATAATGCCGCCGCGCGTGGTCGAGGCCAGTGAATTTGACAGCAGGTTGAAAAGCATTTGTTTGATGCGTTTTTCATCGCCTTTAAAAGTGCCGGCATCACCGGGAATTGAAATCTGGAATTGCGCCCCGGCAGTATTAACCTGATCCCTGACCACACGTGCAACCGAGGTCATGATTGCACTGACATCGATATCATCAATGTCCAGTTGCATGGTTCCCGCACCAATGGTTGCCAAATCCAGAATATCATCAATCAGGGCCAGCAACTCGTCGCTGGAGGTGCGAATGTCGTTGGCATATCCCAGTTGTTTTTGTGACAATTCACCGGCAATACCCATTGCCAGACTTTCAGAAAACCCGATGATTGTGGTGAGCGGTGTGCGCAGCTGATAGGAGACATGAGAGATGAATTCGGATTTTAGCTTGTCCGCGGCCATCAAAGCCTCATTGCGCTCAATCAGCATTCTTTCTATGGCGGCTGTGTTGGTAATATCGTCGTAGACGAGGAGTGTTGCGCCATCGGGCAAAGGCACTGTGGTAAAGCTTAAAATGGTTTTGTCGCGGCGCTCAAGGCGACCTTGAAGCGAACGTCTTTGCTCTCTGATGCCGGTGACGGCGAGTTTAAGTTCTTTCCACACCATCTCGTCATTGTGGGCGACCTTGCACCAGCTGATGACTTCGTCAATGTGCGGATTGGTATCGAGAAGCTTGGGCGAAAGTTTCCAGATGCGGGCATAGGCCGGATTGAATAATATGAGATTGCCATCCGAGCCAAAAAGCGCTGCCGCCTCCTGCAGATTGTCCAGGGTGGCGCGCTGGACGTTCATCATCTCTTTATGGCGGCTTACCAGGCTGAGAGATTCGGTTTTATCTTCGTAAAAGTAAGTAACACCACCGGTTTTCTGGCACTCCACGGTAACATGAATGCTGCGGCCATCGGGTAAATGCCACAAATCGGTATGACGCACCCCGGCGGCATTTTTCTTAAGCCATCCCGACTGCCAGTCGCGGTAATTGACGCGCTCTTCAAGACAACGATTATCACGTAACCGATCAAGAACGCTTGCATCAGTGGGACCGGACGACAGAAATTCGGCATCGATATCCCAAAGTCTGGAAAAAGCTTCATTGGTAAAGATAAGTTTTTTTCCAGCGTCAAACTGGGCAACGGCGATGGGTAAATTTTCCAGCAAATGATTTCGCATGTCCTGCGCGCTCGGGTTTTGTCCAGGTCGCGTTTTGCTCTCACCGTTTTCAACGGCAAACCCGATAAAATCATTGCCCAAATTGCGCTCGCAAACATCATAGAGGAATTCCCGCCCCCCCACCTCAATGCTGCATACATCCTTAAAGTCTCCGCCCTCACGGTGTATGTTTGACGCACGAAGCCGTTGGGCCGGAGGCAATAGCTCCAGCTGTTGTTTGATAACCTGCTGGAGATTTTCACCGTTTACTTTGGCAATATAGGCAGCGTTGGCCCATTGTAAGCGGCCCAGCTGGTTGCGTAGCCAGACTGGCTGGGGGAGGGCATTGAGAAGGGCTGCGAATTTTTCCGTATCATGCTGTAGTCTGATAAATGCATCTTCGCGAGCCCCGAGTTTTATCTGGCGCTCGGATGGAGGTTTGAGCCAGAGTGTTGCCTGTCCACCGGCAATGCAGCCATCAGCCTCCAGCTGTTTTTTGGATTTGGTGGTGATGATTATGTTGAAGGCCTTGCCGCTCACTCTCAGTGCGGAAATTTTTTCACCGAGATCAAATGAGGAGGCAGGATCAAGCCAGTTTGAGAAATCAGCGCGATCTTCCAGAGCTTCCGGTACCACGTAATCATTTGTCAATGTGCCGAAAACCCGTGGGCTGGCGGTCTCCTGTTTGTCCCAGACAAACAACAGGCTTACACCTGAGGTCAGGATTGTGGTGACACCATCAAGTTCATTTTGCATGATGTCGATTCTTGCCAACGCCTGCCGAACGTCACGCCGGGCTGAAAACCGTGAAAAAACCAGCCAGGAAATACCGGAAAATACAGCAAGAAATACGAAAATTACCGCACTAAAACCCCAGATGCCTCCAATTGACGGCACAAACCCGAGGGATGGTAAAAGGGCCAGTCCCTCGCCTATCCACTGGCTGAGTTTTTTAAAAAAATTTAGATAAAATGGTACTGTTTCGGTGGTATCAACGGCGGCTGAGGCCGCACTAATGCTGCGGGTAAAAACCCCGGCAAATAAGACGGCCAGTATGGCATTCTTGTGCAGTTGACACATTTAACATCCGGCCTGTGAACATTCTGTTACAGGCTCTCCCCAAGACTAGTGCCACCGAGGGTAATGAGGTTGCAAATTACCTAAACAGATCTAAAAACGAATCACCACGGGCAGCTGATTCATTTTGGTATACATGCAAATTTCACAAAGTCCCACACTGTTCAGTATTTTTAAAGTGTTATATGTAAAAAGGGCACCCCGTTGAGGTGCCCTTTTAATGTAATATCTGTATTGCCAGCGGCAATTTCTAATAGCGGTAATGCTCCAGTTTATAGGGTCCGTCCTGAGGGATGCCAAGGTATTCTGATTGATCATCAGTCAGGGTTGTCAGTTGGACACCCAAACGGCCGAGGTGAAGTCTGGCTACCTTTTCATCCAGATGTTTGGGCAGCACATAAACCTGATTTTCATAAGTTTCATGATTCTCCCAAAGCTCGATCTGAGCCAGCACCTGGTTGGTAAATGACGCGCTCATAACAAAGCTCGGGTGACCGGTGGCACAGCCAAGATTTACCAGACGGCCTTCAGCCAGAAGAATGATGCGCTTGCCATCGGAAAACTCAATCTCATCAACCTGAGGCTTGACATTTTCCCACTTTAAATTGCGCAGGCCAGCGACCTGAATTTCTGAATCGAAATGGCCGATATTACAGACAATCGCCCGGTCCTTCATAGAACGCATATGCTCAAGGGTAATAACATCCTTGTTGCCGGTGGCGGTTACAAAGATATCGCCGTGAGCGGCGGCATCATCCATGCGCACCACTTCATAGCCCTGCATGGCGGCCTGCAATGCACAAATTGGATCAATCTCGGTGACCAAAACGCGCGCACCTTGTGAACGCAGGCTTTCAGCTGAGCCTTTGCCAACATCGCCAAATCCGCAAACAACGGCAACTTTACCGGCAATCATCACGTCAGTTGCGCGCTTGATGCCATCGACCAGACTTTCGCGGCAGCCGTAAAGATTGTCAAACTTGGATTTGGTGACACTGTCATTGACGTTAATGGCGGGCATTTTGAGAGTGCCGTCCTTTGCCATGTCGTAAAGACGCAAAACACCGGTGGTGGTTTCTTCGGAAACGCCAACAATGTCTTTAATCATGTCGGGATATTCATCATGCACCATTTTGGTGAGATCGCCGCCATCATCGAGCAGAATATTACTGTGCCAGTCTTTGTCGCCGCTGATGGACTGGTGAATGCACCATTCAAACTCTTCTTCTGTTTCGCCTTTCCAGGCAAAAACCGGGATACCAACAGCAGCAATGGCGGCAGCTGCGTGATCCTGGGTGGAGAAAATATTGCATGAAGACCATCTGACTTCGGCGCCCAGGGCGGTCAGCGTTTCTATCAAAACAGCGGTTTGGATTGTCATATGCAAACAACCGATGACGCGCGCGCCTTTTAGCGGTTTGCTTGCGCCAAATTCCTCACGCAAAGCCATCAGGCCCGGCATTTCTGTTTCAGCAATGGTTATTTCCTTGCGGCCCCATTCGGCCAGAGAAATATCAGCAACTTTATAATCGGTGAATTGGCTCATTCAATTTATCCTAAATGATCGGGCGCATTTGCCCGGTAGCGTACCAGAATATCCAGGTTCAGATACTCGCCTTAAAAATCACTCTATAGCAGTGGTTTTGCTCAACTGCAATAAACATATAAAGAAATCTTTATATATTATTATGTCTGGCCGGGGCGGGTTGGAAAAAGAGTTCAGTTTTCATCGAACTTTCCTTCCACAAGATGTTGGATAGCCGCCAGAGCCTCGGTCGCCTGACGGCCTGAGCTTTCCACCAGAATTGTTGAGCCGCGCGAAGCCGCAAGCATCATCAGGCCCATTATGGATGTGCCGATTACTGTCTGGCCATCGCGGCTGACTTTGATGTCGGCATCAAAGACCTCAGCACATTTAACAAATTTGGCCGAGGCGCGGGCATGCAGGCCGCGTTCATTGGCAATGGTGAGTTCGCGCCGCAGCCAAATGGTTTCGGGCGCATCTTCTTCAGTGTCCATAGATAATTTACCCATCACCCTGAAGCAGCCTGCTGGCGGTATTGATATATTTGCGGCCGGCGTTTTGGGCATCATCGGCAGCCTGGCTTAAAGGTTTGTCCACACGCACGCTGGCGAGCTTTATCAGCATCGGTAAATTAAGACCGGCAATGACTTCAACCATTTTATTATCGAGCAGGGAAATTGCCAGATTTGACGGGGTGCCGCCGAACATATCGGTCAACAGAATAACGCCATCGCCGCTGTCGGCTTTTTCAACGGCGGTGACAATATCAGCGCGGCGCTGATCCATATCATCATCAGCGCCAATAGATATGACGCCAATCTGCTCCTGCGGCCCGACAATATGTTCCATGGCCGCAAGAAATTCATCGGCCAAACCGCCATGTGTCACCAAAACAAGACCAATCATTCAACACCTTTTCTCAAACTACTGAAAGCTGACTGCCGGAAAACAAGCTAACGAATTACCGTGGTGTTTTCAACAGTATTACATCCCAGAAGTACACATACGCCTGCCCTGACGATTGCGGCGGCATTTGTATTATGATCTGAGATCTCAATCATCGGAATGGCCTGCCCCATGACGTCAATGCTGGTTGCGGGAAAATCCGGTAATCGCTCTATCCTGTCTTCTGGCCTGATTTGCACCACAAGTCCAACGGGGTAACGCGCCACATAGTCCACCTGTACAATTCCAAGGCCGCGGATTTCCAGTAAACCGGCAATTGATTCTGGCGGCCTGCCAAAAACCTGCGCAGTGGTGTTATCGTACCACAGGTGAACCTGGTCATCTGCTATCAGTGTGGTGGCAAGGGCATGTTTGCCGATACCGCGCCCGTCGCCATCAATCAGTGCCAAAGCCAGGGCGGACTTGCCGCTGCCGGGGGTGCCTAAAACAAGCACACCAAGCGCGCCGACTTTAACAAAGGTGCCATGCTTTAATTCAGATGTTTCCGGGTCCATTTACGCCATACCTTAACTGACGACAGCATTAGCGGCTGGTAGTATGACGTGAAAACTGGCTCCGGTAATATGCTGGTCAGCGTCATTGCTGATTTTGTTTTCCGCCCATATCTGGCCTTGATGGGCTTCAATTATCTGTTTTGAAATGCTCAGGCCCAAGCCGGAATGTTTGCCAAAATCATCTGCTCCTGGACGATCAGTGTGAAACCTATCAAAAATTTTGACCAGGTTTTGAGATTGAATGCCGGGGCCTTCATCTTCAATGACAATCTCAATCTTATCGCCCTTTCTTCTGGCAATGACGGTGATGGTACCATCATCGGGTGAAAATGATTGGGCGTTGTCGAGCAAATTGCGAATGACCTGACCCAGGCGGATACTCCGGCCTTCAACCTCATAGGCGTCCGGCCCCATTTCGGTTTCTTCAATATCGAGAAGAATTGCTCCGGTATCATTGGGCTTGGTATCCTTGGCGACCGCCACTACCGCCTTCAATAACAAGGCGATATCAACCGGCTCCATTTCTTCGCGGGCTAGTTCGGCGTCAAGTCGCGAAGCATCTGATATGTCGCTAATCAAGCGGTCGAGACGTTTAACATCATCTTCTATGATTTTTAAAAGACGTTGGCGCACGGCTTCATCTTTGGCCAGGGGAAGAGTTTCAGCGGCACTTCTGAGTGAGGTTAGAGGGTTTTTCAGCTCATGGGCAACGTCGGCGGCAAACCTTTCAATGGCATCGATGCGACCATAAAGCGCCTCGGTCATTTCGCGCAAAGACCCGGAGAGATAACCGATTTCATCGCGCCGGTCGGTCAGGTCAGGAATTTCGATACGTGCCTTGGTGCCGCCACGCCGCACCAGTTCAGCACCGCGCGCCAGACGCTTGACCGGTCCGGCAATTGTTCCGGCAAGCAAAAGCGACAGTAAAACCGTAACACTGGCTGCGACCAGAAACACGCGGAAAATAGCGCCGCGTTCAGCCCGCACTATACTGTCAATATCTCCGCCTTCAGTTGACAGCACCAGTGAGCCCAAAACGGCGCGATAACGCTGGATGGGAACGGCGACGGTGACAATCAACTCACCTTGTTCGTTGACCCGCACCACACTGGCCTTGCTGCCAGCCAGAGCATTGACGACTTCGGGGAACGCACGGCCATTGTGACCGCCCAGTTCGCGCTGAACCGGCAAATCGCTTGAGAAAATCCAGCGGGTCAAGGTGGTCCACAATTCTTTTATGGTAACGGCGAAAGTTTTTTCTGTTTCCACATCGGGAGGAGCCAGAGGAAACCTTAAAATACTGCCGCGGTTGCGCAAGTTGAGAGTGTCGACAATGAGCACGCCATCGCGATCATAAATACGCGCACGGGTTTTGGTTGGAACAATGAGACGTTCGAGAATGGGAGCGGCGCGTTCGGGATTAATCGGAAATTCAAGGCCGTTTATATCATCTTCTTCCGGTGAAGCTGCGTCACCGGGCGGCAGTTCCTGGAAAAGAGTGGGATCAAAGATTATCGCATCGGTTTCGACGGTGGCGGTTCCGGCGATGGCCCCGGCGATAATTTCTCCCTGGACCAGCAGGCTTTGAACCTTGGTGTCGATCAGGCCGGCGCGAAACTGGTTAAGATACAGAATGCCGGAAACAAATAACACAAGACCGGCAAGATTGAGAACAACGATGCGCCGCGTCAGAGACGAAAAGCCGAAAAGCGGTATTTTCCTTCTGATGCGATTGCCCGAGTGCTTCTTATTTTCCCGAGTTGGAGCATTAATGCGGGTATCTGTCTCCGCAACCATGAAACGCTACATACCTTCCTTGAAGCGATAACCAACACCATAGAGTGTTTCGATCACATCAAAATCATCATCAATGGCCTTGAATTTTTTGCGCAACCGCTTGATATGGCTGTCGATGGTGCGATCATCCACATAGACCTGATCTTCGTAGGCTGCATCCATCAGGCTGTCCCGACTTTTAACAATCCCCGGCCGCTGGGCCAATGCCTGAAGAATGAGGAATTCGGTCACCGTCAGCACCACTGATTTTTCAGCCCAGGTGCAGGAGTGGCGTTCCGGGTCCATCACCAGCTTGCCGCGTTCAATCGCCCCGGCTGCAGGTTCAGCATTACCTGTGCTTTCGCGTGATTGCGACCGGCGCAAAATGGTTTTTACCCGCTCAACCAGCAGACGCTGTGAAAACGGCTTGCGGATAAAATCATCGGCACCCATCTTCAGGCCGAATA
>CAZJUF010000023.1:9902-14628 GCA_964549055.1 uncultured Hyphomicrobiales bacterium
CGCTGTGAAAACGGCTTGCGGATAAAATCATCGGCACCCATCTTCAGGCCGAATAATTCATCAATCTCTTCGTCTTTGGACGTTAGAAAAATAACCGGAATTTCTGAAGTCTGTCGCATGCGCCGCAGCAGCTCCATGCCGTCCATTCGGGGCATTTTGATATCGAGAATGGCTATATCTGGCGGATTTTTTGAAAACCCTGCCAGAGCCGAGGTGCCATCGGTAAAGGTTTGTATCTGATATCCTTCCGCTTCGAGCGCAATACTCACCGAAGTGAGTATGTTCCGGTCATCATCAACGAGTGCTATTGTTGGCATTGGTAAATCCAGTTGTTGTTGGGGCGGCACTTCCCTAGGTCGATATCATGGGCAAATTGTGGCGTTAATTCAAACGTCTGTTGGTGGCAAATACCAGTAAAGCTGATAGAATGCCACAAAATGTCAAAAACCGGAGATAATTAATGCCGACCGCCAGCGCATCTTCTGAAAACGGGAACAACACCAATGACAATGATGGGGCTGATAAAACAGCCGCACCGCGCCTTGTATTGCGCTCGGCAAAGACCGGGGCTTTGGGGACTATTGATCAAAATACCGGGCATCCGTATGTTTCTTATGCCACCATTGCCACCAGTATATATGGCGCACCAATATTTTTAACCTCTGATCTGGCCCTTCACACCCAGAATATTCGCAAAGACCCGCGTATTTCCCTGATGGTGCATGAAGCGGGATATTCCGGTGACCCGTTAGCGCTCGGTCGTACTTCTTTGGTGGGAACGGCTGATTTTGATATTTCAGCGGTTGAGCGCCAGCGTTATCTCAGCCGCAATCCTGAAGCTGCCGGATATGCCGAGTTTGCTGATTTTCACTTTTTTTCCATGCGCATTGAAATGATACATTTTGTCGGCGGATTTGGCCGTATTTACGAAGTTGATCCGGCTGAATTTTTAACCACCGGCACGTGTAGCGATGTGCTGGTTGAGGCTGAAGCTGACATTATTGAACATATGAATTCAGACCATAATGATGTGATACAGCTTTTTGCGACAAAACTACTGGGTGCAGATGCTGCTGACTGGAAAATGTCGGGGTGTGATATTGAGGGTTGCGACCTCATTGCCGGAGGAAAAACTCTCCGGCTGGCTTTTTCCAAACCACTTGAATCTGCAAATAATGTGCGACATACCTTTGTTGAGCTTGCCGAGCGCGCCCGCGCGCTTTAATAGTCTTCTTTTATTGGTAAGCCTACGGGAGTAAAGCAGTGAAACATGTAGGGCCGCATATTGGTCAGGTTGGCGTTGAAGATAGCGGATTTAAAAATCTGAAAACTGTATACTGGAATCACCCTCCAGAAGCACTGTATCAAGAAGCAATTGCTCGCGGTGAAGGCAAAGTAGCCAAAAACGGCCCGCTGGCGGTTTTAACCGGCTTGCATACGGGACGCTCAGCCAACGATAAATTTATCGTTGAAGATGATACCACCCGCGATACTGTTTGGTGGGATAATGCCGCTGCCATGTCGCCGGAAAAATTTGATATTCTTTACAAAGACTTTATGGATTGCGCCCAAGGCAAAGATATCTTTGTTCAGGACCTTTTTGGCGGCGCTGATGCCGCCCACAGATTACCGACACGGGTATTTTGTGAATATGCCTGGCATGCGCTTTTCATCCGCTATCTCCTGCGCCGACCTGAGAAAGCCGAGCTGGAAGGTTTCTCGCCAAAATTTACCGTTATTAACCTGCCAAGCTTTAGAGCTGACCCCGAGCGCCATGGCGTAAATTCCCAAACTGTCATTGCATGCAATTACACCAAACGTATTGTTTTGATTGGCGGGTCATCTTACGCAGGTGAAACCAAAAAATCTGTCTTCGGCATGTTAAACTTCGATTTGCCAGCCAAAGGCGTTATGCCGATGCATTGTTCTGCCAACGTGGGCCCGGACAATGATGCTGCGGTTTTCTTCGGACTGTCAGGTACCGGCAAGACCACATTGTCAGCGGACCCCTCGCGCACATTGATTGGCGACGATGAACACGGCTGGTCTGAAAACGGCATCTTCAATTTTGAAGGCGGCTGTTATGCCAAGACCATCCGGCTGTCGGCAGAAGCCGAACCTGAAATCCATGCGACCACCCAGCGCTTTGGCTCGGTGCTCGAAAACGTCATGATGGATGAAGATAGCCGTGAACTTGATTTCGATGATACCAGTTTGACCGAAAACGGCCGCGTTGCCTACCCGATGGATTATATTCCCAACGGCAGCAGCACCGGCATTGCCGGGCATCCAAAAAACATCATCATGCTGACTGCGGACGCCTTTGGCATATTGCCGCCGATTGCACGCCTCACACCAGCCCAGGCGATGTATCATTTCCTTTCGGGCTATACAGCAAAAGTTGCGGGCACCGAAAAAGGTCTGACCGAACCAACAGCGACATTTTCAACCTGTTTTGGTGCCCCCTTCATGCCGCGCCACCCAAGTGTCTATGGCAATTTGTTGCGGGATCTGATTGCCAAACACAATGTCAGTTGCTGGCTGGTTAATACCGGCTGGACCGGCGGCAGATACGGCGTTGGCTCGCGCATGCCGATTAAAGCCACGCGCGCGCTGCTGGCTGCGGCACTGGACGGCAGTCTCAACGATGCCGAAATGCGCACTGATGCCAATTTTGGCTTTGAGGTGCCTCTGGCACTTGAGGGCGTCGATGCTAAAATTCTCACACCACGCGAAACCTGGGATGCCCCACACGCCTATGATGAGCAAGCCGGTGGACTGGTGCAGATGTTCATAGATAATTTTGAAAAGTTTGAGGATTATGTCGACAAAGATGTGCGCGAAGCTGCCCCTGTGTTGAGGGCTGCTACTGAATAATCCGGCACCATATGACAAACACTAAAGCCAAAGGAGCCGTTGCCGCCGGTCACAAAATTACGGGCGACGCCGCCGCACAAATGTTGCAATCGGGCGGCAATGCGTTTGATGCAACCCTGGCGGCCTTGTTTGCCTCTTGCGTGTGTGAGCCGGTGTTATCGTCACTTGGTGGTGGCGGGTTTTTGATGGCACATCAGGCAAATCAATCCACAACATCTGTTTTGGATTTTTTTGTTCATACCCCGCAGAAGAAGCGCGATCAATCCGACATTGAGTTCAAGCCAATCCATGCTGATTTTGGCACCACGCGGCAGGAGTTCCTCATTGGCATGGGGGCAAGTGCCACACCGGGGTTCGTCTCCGGGTGTTTTGAAATCGATGCAAACCTGTGCACGCTGCCGATAGAGGACATTTTGCAACCCGCCATAAAGGCGGCTGAAAACGGCGTGGTTATTGACGGTTTTCAAGCGCGATTGTTCAGGATTGTCGAGCCGATATTGCTCAATACTGATCATACGCGCTGCGTTTTCGCACCCGATGGAAACCTGCTTGAGCGCGGTGATATCTTCAAAAACCCACACCTGGCCGAAACCTTGAAGGCTTTAAGCAAGCAAGGTCCCGATTTTTTCTACAAGGGCGACATCTGCCATACAATCACTGAACTTGCCGACAGGCTTGGCGGACATCTTGGTGCCGATGATTTCAACTCCTACACCACCATCGAGCGTGAGCCACTGGTTCAGCCTTTTGGCAACAGTGGCCGCGTGTTCCTCAATCCCTCGCCATCTGCTGGTGGCTGCCTGATAGGCTTTGGGCTGGCGTTGGCGCAACGGCTGGAAGATCAAGGAGAAGTGCTTGATGGTGTATCAGTGGCCAAGATTTTGCAGGCGATTGATCATACAAAACAGGCGATTTTCGATGACCCTGACTTAATGTCATGTGACGAGACAATCACGCGTGCCATAGCTGATCTGCAAAGCCAGACCATCACGTCCAAAGGCACCACCCACATCAGCGTTATTGACAGCTTTGGCAATGCCTCAGCGGCGACAGTTTCAAACGGCGAAGGCAACGGCCATATGGTTGGTGATTTTGGTTTCATGCTCAATAATATGCTTGGCGAAGAAGATCTCAACCCCAACGGGTTTCACCAATGGCCATGTGGCCAACGGCTGTCATCGATGATGGCACCAACATTTGTTGATCACGGACATGGCGCATTGTCGGTTCTGGGCAGCGGTGGTGCCAACCGTATTCGCTCGGCCATGGTGCAGGTTCTGCTGCACATCAAAGCTGGCAAGTCTGCCCGACAAGCGGTTGATGCCGCCCGCATGCATGTTGAGGCCGGCAAGATTGATATAGAAAACTGGATGGACAAGACGTCTTTGAAAACCCTGATGTCAACACACCACGATGCCTGCCTGTGGGATCAACCCAACATGTTCTTTGGCGGCGTACACATGGTGCAAAGAGCCAAAGGTGGAGCGTTTGACGGTGCGTTTGATGGTGCGGGGGACGTGCGCCGGGACGGGTGTTTTATGATTGTGAATTAATCGCGGAAATCATCTGCGGTATAAATCGACATTAAATTAAGCCCGGTTTGGGCAAAGGCATCCTGCGCGCCTTCCAGCCTGTCGACCAGTGTCAACACCGTATCAACCACACCACCAAGCTCGCGAATGGTATCAACCGCCTGCAAGGCACTGCCGCCAGAAGTGGTCACATCTTCAACCACCAGCACCCGCGCACCCTTCAAAGCTTCCACATCAAAAATACTGTCGATGCGGTTCTGCGTGCCATGGCCCTTGGCTTCTTTGCGCACAAAGAAAACATTCTGCGGCTTGCCGCG
>CAZJUF010000024.1:0-12443 GCA_964549055.1 uncultured Hyphomicrobiales bacterium
TTTCCCCTTGAGCGGAATTTGCGCGATGTGCGGGTTCATCAAATCCTTGAAGGGACCAACGAAATCATGCGTGTTATCATTGCCCGCGATCTATTTGGTTAAGCAAAAATCCCATGTCTGAAGCACCTGAAATACATTTCCAGAAAGTCGGCCTCGCCGCCAAAATCCTGCTCGACCGGCCCAAGGCCCTGAATGCTTTGACGCTTGGAATGATACGTCAGTTGCACCCTCACCTTCAGGCATGGTCGCGCGATACATCGGTTTCTCACGTCATCATCGAAGCTGCCGGAGACCGGGCCTTTTGCGCTGGCGGCGATATTCGCGCGCTATATCTTTGGGGCAAAACCCAAAACCCCATCGTTACCCGGTTTTATCTTGAAGAATATCAACTCAACACCGCAATCAAAAACTACCCCAAACCCTATATTGCCATCATGGATGGCATTACCATGGGCGGCGGTGTGGGTATTTCGGTGCACGGGTCACATCGTATCGTCACAGAAAAACTGGCCTTCGCCATGCCGGAAACCGGAATTGGCCTGTTTCCCGATGTGGGCGGCACATATTTTCTGCCACGATGCCCCGGTGAAATTGGCCTTTATCTGGCACTTACCGGCGGGCGCATTGGTGCAGCTGATGCCCTTTACGCCGGCATTGCCGATTGTTACGTGCCTTCCGCTGAAATTCCCGCACTGGTGGAAGCATTGGCCCAGGCAGCCGATGTGGATGAAGTCATTAATTCCTTTAAACAGGATCTGGCGGCATCCGAACTTGCCAACACGCAAAGCTGGATTGATGAGAGCTTTTGCCATGGCAGCGTCGAAGAAATCGTGGCCAGCCTGGAAAGCGAAAAAATGGACAACAGTCATTTTGAGTGGGGGCGAAAAACCGCTCAATTGATCAAAAGCAAATCCCCGCTCAGTCAGAAGATAGCCTTCAGGCAGATACGCACTGGCAAAACGCTTCAGTTTGAAGACTGTATGAAGCTTGAATACCGACTGGCTGTGCGGTTTATGGCCGCGCATGACTTTTATGAAGGCACCCGCGCCATTGTCATTGACAAGGACCTGCAACCAAAATGGCAGCATTCAAGGCTGGAAGACGTCACCGACGATCTGGTCGATCAGTATTTCGCCGATCTCGGTGCCGGTGAACTTGATCTTTCAGAGGTTTTTTAAATTCAATTATCGCGAACGCAGACAAAAAGAAGGAAAACAATAAATGGCAGTAATCGGTTTTATCGGCCTGGGAAATATGGGAGGCCCGATGGCCGCCAATCTGCTCAAGGCCGGACATCAGGTGAAAGGGTTTGACCTTTCGTCCGAAGCACTGGACCTTGCACGACAAGCCGGAATTGAAGCCAGCGACGATTTGAACGCCACTGTAACGAACGTTGATGTGGTCATCACCATGCTGCCCGCAGGCAAACATGTGAAAGCGGTTTATTGTGGCGAAAACGGGCTGATTGCCACCGTTGGCAAAAACACGCTGCTGATTGATTGCTCCACCATTGATGTTGAAACCGCCCGCGAGGTTGCAGGTCAGGCCGAACAGGCCGGATTGTCAATGCTCGATGCACCGGTATCAGGCGGCGTCGGTGGTGCCGAAGCTGGCACCTTGACCTTTATGGTCGGCGGTAGTGACACAGCCTTCGAACAGGCCCAGCCTTATCTCGCGCAAATGGGTAAAAACATTATCCATGCCGGTGGTGCCGGTAATGGACAGGCGGCAAAAATCTGCAACAATATGATTTTGGGCGTCTCTATGATTGCGGTGAGTGAAGCCTTTGTGCTGGCCGAAAAACTCGGCCTTGATAAACAAAAGCTCTATGATATTTCGTCAACCGCTTCGGGCCAGTGCTGGGCCTTGACTTCTTATTGCCCGGTTCCCGGCCCCCTGCCCGCGTCCCCTGCAAACCGTGATTATCAAGCCGGGTTTACTGTTGCCATGATGCTCAAGGATTTACGTCTGGCCCAACAGGCCGCCAACGCCAGCGGTGCCACAACACCTCTGGGGCAAGAAGCAATGAACCTCTATACTCAGTTTGATGGCCAAGGAAAATCGCAGCTGGATTTTTCCGCTATCGTTAAGCACATACGCAAAGATTGAGTATTTTGATCTTAAACTTTAATTAAGTCTGTCGCTTAATCAGATTTTAGCTCGCGCCTTGTATGGTCCTATCCAACATGTGGAGAAAACTCCACGAGAAAACAAGCATAGGCGGGCGTAAAATGAGTATAGTGACAACTCAATCAATCCCTGAGAACACTCAGGCTTCAAACGAAGAATTGAGGCCGAGATATCTCGAGAGCCTGACGTTGGTGGAGCGACTTCATCGTCGGCTTCTTGATGTCATCAAAGACGAATTCGAGCGCCTCGGCCGCGCTGAGGTAAACAGTGTTCAGGCATTGTTGTTGTATAATATTGGTGATTCCGAATTAACCGCCGGCGAGTTGCGCACCCGCGGCCATTATCTCGGCTCCAACGTTTCCTACAACCTCAAAAAACTGGTGGATGCCGGATACATCCTGCATCAGCGTTCAGACATGGACCGCCGTTCGGTTCGCGTAAGCCTGACTGAAAAAGGCCACGACATAGCCAAAAAAGTAGACGACCTCTATTCCCGCCACATTCTATCCATCGAAGAAATCGGCGGCATTTCTCTTGAAGAATTCGATGTCCTCAACAGATCACTGGTAAAACTGGAACGCTTCTGGACCGACCAGATCCGCTACCGGCTTTAGTTTTTAGCTGATAATTTATCAAGTTTAATTGGCCCCGAAGCGAAACCTTCGGGGCCAATTACGTTTGGTGTGGCAGTTTAACCTCAAAAATCTTTCAGCAATTCCGTCGTCAGCGGGTCCATAAATCCAGCGACAGTGGCTTCGGTTTCCAGCGCCATGGCGCCTGTCAAATCTGTGGTGGCGGTCTGGTTCAAAGTACGCTTCATGGCGCGCAGGGACAATTGCGGTAGTGATGCGAGTTTGTTGGCAACGACGCGGGCTTCGTTGAGCAGGTCTTCGTCGGCAACAACGCGCCAGGCAACACCGAGTTCGGCAAGGTCGGATGCCTCATAACGCTCGCCAAGCATCAGCATTTCCCGCGCTTTGTTCAGCCCCACAAGAGCGGGCAGCAATGCGGTCACACCTCCGGTTACGAACAGGTTCAGTGAAACTTCAGGAAAAAACCCGCGCGCACTATTGCCCCAGATCGGAAAATCGCAATTGATTGCCCATTCAAATCCACCACCAACAGCCCAGCCGTTGATGGCCCCGACCACCGGGACATTACCGAACATCATGGCATGGGTAACCCTTTGGATGGCGTCAACCACTTCGCGGGCTTCTGCTTCATCGCGCGGGTGTTGATGATCCTGCCTGTCGTCGCCAGCGCAAAAGGCGCGCCCTGCGCCGGTGAAGACGATGGCTCTGGTTTCTGCATCCCCATTGGCATCTTCGAATGCCTGAGCCGTGTCACGGATCAAATCCGGGTTCATGGCATTCAACCGCTCAGGCCGGTTGAGCGTGATGGTGCGCACGCCGCCTTCCAACTGACTGATGACGGTTTCATAGGTCATGTCACTCATGTATAACTCCTTATCACACGTGTTGTTTTGCCCTCACTCAGCGGCAAACTGCCATGCTCCAGCAAAGTAACCCTGGCGGTGGCACCGAGGGTTACCTTCAAAGCCGTTTCAATTGAATTCAACAAAGCCGGGGTTGCGATCGTATCTGGCATCAATTCCGCTTCCACCGGTAATGCGTCATGTGGCGGCGGGGTTGCAAGCTTGATCCGGTAATCTCCCGTCAACTCGGAAAATCCTGCCAGCACCGACGCCACCATGGTCGGAAACAGGTTCAACCCCCGCACCACCACCATATCATCATTGCGGCCAACCACGCGAAACCGAAACCCGGTGCGACCACAGGTGCAAGGGTCAGTGGCATCGATTGTTATGATATCGCCGGATCGAAACCTTACCAGCGGCTGGCAGTCGCGTTCCAGATGGGTAAGCACCAGCTCACCCGTCTGCCCCGGTTCAATCGGTAGTGGTTCGTCACTTTCCGGGTTGATAAGTTCGGGATAAAGCACGTCAGCAGCCATAAAATGCAGCCGTGTGTCATGTTCACACTGGGCGGCAAAATTACAGAAAACGTCTGATACCCCATAGTTGGCATTGCGCGGCTCAAGCCCCCAAAGATTGCGGATACGATCACGCAGTTCCATATCATCCAGCCCCGCCTCTCCCCCAAACAGGCCCAGTTTCAAACCAAGATCACGCGGAGCCACACCGGGAAATTTTTTCTCCAGCACACGGGCAATCACGGCAGGATAAGACGGGGTGCACGAAATCGCAGTCACGCCGACCTCCATAATTGTCCGAATCAGTAATTCTGTATTGCCGGTTCCAAACGGAATGACCATGGCACCGGTACGCTCGAGACCCATGTGGTCAGTCAGCCCGCCCATCCACATCTGGTAGTTGAGACAATGCACCACCGTGTGCTCCGGTCCCAGGCCAGCAGCACTTTGACAACGCCCGGCAACGACTTCTGTCACATCGCAATCGCGCGGCGATAACGCCAGGTTCATCGCCTGCCCGGTGGTGCCGGAAGTACGGTGCAGTCTGTTCACCGAATTTCGCGACGTGTTGAGATAATCGCCAAATGGTGGGTGCGCGGCCTGTGACAAGCGCAATTCCGCCTTGGAACAAAGCGGCAGTTCAGGCAGATCGCACAAGTTTTCAGGAGCACATTTGCCCGCCCACAAGGTTCTAAAAAACGGTGAGGCTGCAACATGTTTTCGTTGGGTTTCCCATGCCACTTGTTGATGCTGAGCAAGCGCATCGCGGGAAAGAAATTCACCTTTATCATGCATTGATCTGCTCACTCCGGTTTTTTGATTGGCGGAAAAGTTTTTCGTGTTTAACTGGTTACAATCAAGCTCGTTTTGATCCCGACATATTGAACAAGTCGACTCAGTGAAGTATGAAGGACACCTTGATCACTACGCAAGAGATTTGAGCGGTTGTCGAGTGCTGGTGCTCTATGATATTGTGATATTGGGAAAGAGTGATTGCGTCGAATAAAAGGTTGCAAAATTGTGAGCCCGGAAAAATACAAAAGTGTGTTTGAAAATGCGATTTCGGCCCTGCGCGAAGAAGGACGTTATCGCCATTTTGCTGATATCAAGCGCTGTCAGGGAAAATTTCCCAAAGCGCTGTATTATGGTCCCGATGGCACCAAGGAGATAACCGTCTGGTGCAGCAATGATTATCTTGGCATGGGCCAGCATCCAAAAGTTCTCAAAGCCATGCATGAAGCCATTGATACCGTTGGGGCGGGCTCAGGTGGTACGCGTAACATTGCCGGTACCACCCATTATCATGTGGAACTCGAACACGAATTGGCCGACCTTCACGGCAAGGAGGGCGCGCTTTTATTCAACTCCGGCTATATGGCCAATGAGGCGACGCTCTCGACACTGGCGCGGCTGATGCCCGATTGTGTTATTCTGTCTGATGAAATGAACCATGCCTCGATGATCGAAGGCATTCGCCAGGGCCGCGGGCCCAAACGCATCTGGCGTCATAACGACCTGGCTGATCTCGAAGATCAACTCAAAACCATAAACAAAGACACAGCCAAGGTGATTGCGTTCGAATCACTTTATTCCATGGATGGCGATGTCGCCCCGATTGAACAAATCTGCGATCTGGCAGATCGCTATGGCGCACTCACCTACCTCGATGAAGTTCATGCCGTTGGCCTTTATGGCGCACGCGGCGGCGGCATTGCCGAGCGCGATAACATTGCCGAGCGCGTCGATATCATCGAAGGCACCATGGCCAAGGGCTTTGGCCTCATGGGTGGATATATTGCCGCCAACACTTTAATCATTGATGCCATACGCTCTTATGCGCCGGGGTTCATTTTCACCACCTCCACCTCCCCGGTGATTGCGGCGGGTGCTCTGGCAGCCATTCGCCATCTCAAACAAAGCGATGTTGAGCGCATCCAGCACCAGGCGCGTGCAGCAGACCTCAAAGAAATGTTGCGGCAACATAAGCTGCCGTTGATGGAGAGTTCCACCCACGTGGTGCCGGTGTTTGTCGGTGATCCGGTTTTGTGCAAAACCCTCACCGATGTTTTGCTCGATCAATATTCAATCTATGTGCAACCGATCAACTATCCCACGGTACCACGCGGCACCGAGCGCATTCGCTTAACGCCATCGCCCTTGCACGATGGTGAAGATTTGCGCAAACTGGTTGAAGCTCTTGATGATTTATGGCGGGAGATGAAAATTGAACGCGCGGCGTGATAATCGTAATCCCGGACAGGGGCAAACTCCAGGCGAAGTCTACATAGAAACCCAGAAAATTGGCACTTTTGTAAAAGTCAGCGCCATTGACGCCAAAACCGGTATCGAAGTTTCCATTCAGGGCCCGGCAAGCGCCACGCAAAAAGAGCTTGAAACCATAGTCGTAAACAAGCTGAAATATGTAATGGCCAAAAAGTCGCGATAAAAACCCGTTGTTGCGAATCTTTGAGTCGTTATAAAAGGAACTCATGACAACAACCCTGCCACCACCATCTTCCGATGGCATTGAGCCTGTAGACCTGAGAGATGCGCTCGAAGAACGCTATCTCGCCTACGCGCTTGCCACCATCATGCACCGGGCTTTGCCCGACGCCCGTGATGGTCTAAAACCTGTTCACCGGCGCGTACTTTATGCCATGCGGCAGTTGAAGCTGGATCCTTCGCAAAAATTCAAAAAATGCGCCCGCGTTGTCGGTGACGTTATTGGCCGTTACCATCCCCATGGTGATCAGGCGGTTTATGATGCGCTGGTGAGACTGGCGCAGAATTTTTCCGTGCGTTACCCGCTGATTGATGGTCAGGGCAACTTCGGCAATATCGACGGTGATAATGCTGCTGCCATGCGCTATACCGAATCACGGCTGACAGAAGTTGCAGCAAACCTTCTCGAAGGTCTGGACGAAGACACGGTTGATTTTCGCGAAACTTACGATGGCGAAGATTCTGAACCCATGGTGCTGCCTGCCAACTTCCCAAATCTGCTTGCCAATGGCTCGACCGGCATCGCCGTTGGCATGGCCACCAGCATCCCGCCGCATAATGTTTCCGAACTTTGTGATGCATCCCTGCACCTGATCAAATTTCCTAATGCCACGCCGGAAAAACTGACCGAATTTGTCAAAGGCCCGGATTTTCCCACCGGTGGTATTATTGTCGAACCTCACACATCTATCGTTGAAGCCTATCGCACTGGTCGCGGTGGCTTCAGGGTGCGGGCCAAATGGCAGCGCGAAGAACTGGGTCGCGGCGGGTACCAGATTGTCATCACCGAAATTCCCTATCAGGTGCAAAAATCCAAGCTGATTGAAAAAATCGCTGAACTTATGCAGGCCCGAAAACTGCCGCTGGTGGCAGATATCAGGGACGAATCAGCTGAAGACATCCGCCTGATTATCGAGCCAAAATCGCGCACGGTTGATGACGCATTGATGATGGAATCCCTGTTCAAGCTGTCTGATCTGGAAAACCGCATTTCACTCAATATGAATGTGTTGAGTGCGGGGCAAATTCCCGGAGTCATGTCTTTGCGCGAGGTTCTGCGGCAATGGCTTGATCACCGCCGTCAGGTGTTGGTGCGGCGGTCTGAATATCGCCTGAAAAAAATTGACCAGCGCCTTGAAATTCTGGCGGGCTTTCTTGTCGCATTCCTCAATCTTGATGAAGTGATCCGCATTATCCGTTTTGAAGATGAGCCTAAACAACAATTGATAGTGACGTTCTCAATCTCGGATGTGCAGGCCGAGGCTATTTTAAACATGCGGCTGCGCTCCTTGCGCAAGCTTGAGGAACTTGAACTTCGCCGCGAACACGAAGCGCTCACCCTCGAACGCGCGGGCCTGGTCGAGCTGTTGGGATCAGAAGATAATCAATGGCGGACAATTGCCGGGGAAATCCGCGAAATTCGCAAAAAATTTGGCCAAAACACGGACCTTGGTGCGCGTCGTTCGCAGTTTTCTGATATGCCCGACGGTGATTTCGACATTTCAGCTGCCATGATTGAAAAAGAACCAATCACCATTGTCTGCTCACAAAAAGGCTGGATCAGGGCCTTGCGCGGTCATCTGGCAGACATGGAAAGCCTGTCGTTCAAAACCGGTGATGGCCCCGAACATGCTTTCCACGCCGAGACCACCGACAAGGTACTGGTCTTTGCCAGCGACGGCCGGTTTTTCACTCTGAGCGCCGACAAATTGCCCGGCGGGCGCGGTCATGGCGAGCCGTTGCGGTTGATGATCGACCTCGATCAAAGCGAAGGCGTCATTGCGCTGTTTGTGCACAAGCCTGAACGCAAGCTCCTGGTCGCATCAAGCGATGCCCGCGGCTTTGTTGTCAGCGAAGATGATGTTATCGCCAACACCCGCAAAGGCAAGCAGGTGTTGAATGTAAAACTGCCCGCTGAAGCCATTGTGTGCACCCCTGTACCCGGTGACGCCGATCATGTGGCCGCCGTTGGAGACAATAGAAAGCTTTTGGTGTTCCCGCTTTCCGGCCTGCCTGAAATGAACCGCGGACGTGGCGTTATATTGCAGAAATATAAAGACGGCGGACTTTCAGATGCCAAGGCTTTCAACCTCGAAAGCGGCCTGTCTTGGCTGGACAGCTCCAACCGGACCTGGAATGTTAGTGACCTCAATGACTGGCTTGGTGCCAGAGCTTCCGCCGGACGCCTGCCACCCAAAGGCTTTGCCAGAAACAACAAATTTGGCGGCGGGTTTTAGGGACAATGAACATGAAAAACCTGTTGGTCGCCTCCAGTGCCATTTTACTGATTGCCGGTGTTGCTATGGGAATATTTATATATCTCAAGCCCCCCACCTCAATATCCTTACAACCATACAACACAACCATCGTCGCCCAGGGCAAACAGATATATCTGGAGAGCTGCGCTTCGTGTCATGGCGTTGATCTCAAGGGACAGGCAAACTGGACCGATCGCAACGCGGAAGGAAAACTGCCCGCCCCTCCCCATGATCCATCCGGTCATACCTGGCATCATGGCGACAGCATATTGTTCGACCTTACCAAGCGTGGTCCGGCAAAAATTATTGGTGCCGATTACAAAACCGATATGCCGGGCTTTGAAGGCATACTTGGTGACGACGAAATAATCGCTGCATTATCTTACATCAAAAGCACCTGGCCGCAGGAAATACAGAAAAGACACGACCTGCTCAATGAAAGCCTGCGCCAACAAGAAGCACAAAAATAATCCGATTTATCTTCTAAAACTCAACATCGAATGCACAATCAGCGTGGTGATAACGATGGCACCACCGATAAAGGCCATTTTTGACGGCTCTTCCCCCACCGCCAGCCACACCCATAACGGCCCCAGTACAGTTTCGAGCAGATAGAACATGCCAACATGAGCTGCGGGCAGAAGAGACGGAGCATAGGCCAGCAGACTGGCAGCGATAGCCATGACCACAATGCCATTCGCCGCCATATACCCCCATTGACTGCCTTCAAGCACTAAACTGGGTGCAAAAGGCAGGGCAAAAACGGCAGCCAAGAGACCGGCCAGAGCCGGTGACGTGGTGAGGTTGAGACCACTTTTGCGGGTGAAAACGATGGCTGAAGCCAGGGTAAAAACCGCCAGCATCGCCATCACATCACCATAGAAACTCAAGCTGCCAAAACTGTCCTGTATAATGATGGCAACACCAAAGAAGGATGCAGCAATGGCTATCCAGGTCGGAATATCTACCCTGTCATTCAAAAAAACCAGCGAAAGCAGTGCACAAATCAACGGGTTCAAGGCCAGAATTACCAGCAGATTGGCGACAGACGTATTGTGCAGGGCAATCACGAAAAACACATTGCTCAAGCCATACAGAAAAGAAACAAATATTCCCCACCGCCCCATCAGGAACGATTGTCGGTTACCCTTGCAATGACGGCGCCACAGCCACCAGGCGCCCAGTGCCAGAAACACTAAAATGCCGCGCCAGAACATCACTGTCCACTGGTTACCATCAACCAGACGCAACAACGGCGTATCCAGCGTCAATAGCAAAACACCGGCGATAGTTACCGCCAGACCTTTGCGGTAATCAGAGGAGCGCACTGTTGAAGGCATTAAAATTCAGACTTGTTAAAATGGACCAACTCTTTAGGCCTGATCACGATGCCAGCCTGTAGCATCCAGTCGTTCTTGCGGACAAAAACGTGATTTATAGTCCATTTTTGCCGAACCGGGAACCCAATACCCCAGATACAAAAATGGCAGGCCCATTTTGCGGGCACGCTCAATATGATCCAGAACCATATAGGTTCCAAGGCTGCGATGGTCGTATGCCGGATTGAAAAAACTGTAGATCATCGAAAGACCATCTTCCATAATATCGCTGAGGGCTGCCCCAACCAGTTCGCCTTCTTGCCCGTTTGATGGATCCTGCGACAAGTCCGGCCTCAACCGGTATTCAAACAATCTGGTATCAACGAAGGTGTCTTCAACCATGGCGGCAAAATCCAGAACCGTCATATCCGTCATGCCACCGGCAGTATGGCGTTGGTCAATGTAATCTCGAAAAATCGAATAATTTTCCGATGTCGGCACCGGTATTTTCATCGATCCGGTTATGTCGGTATTTTTCCGCATGATGCGCCGGAACGATTTTGTCGGCCTGAACTCATCGACCAGGACCCGCACCGAAGTGCACGCTTTGCAATCTTCGCATGCCGGGCGATAGGCAATATTCTGGCTGCGGCGAAAACCGCCCTGGCTCAGGGAATCGTTTAATTCTCTGGCACCTTCACCAATGAGATGGGTAAAAATCTTGCGCTCGAACTTATCGCGGAGATACGGACACGGCTGTGGTGGGGTAATATAAAACTGCGGGATATTTTTGCCGTGTATGCTCACCGTTCAATCCGTCTTTAAAACATCATCCGCGTTGCCTGTAACGCCGCCTCAGTATGGCAATTCTTTACGCCCACCACAATGATTGTTGTGGCCGGGTGAAAAATTCCGAGAATCGGGTTAATTTGTTGGCAAACAAGTTCACCGGAGAATTAGAAATGGCTACAACCACACAAAAACCAATTGAATTGTATTATTGGCCGACCCCAAATGGTTACAAAGTGTCGATCATGCTTGAAGAATGCCGCCTGCCTTACGAGGTAAAATTCATCAATATCGGCAAGGGAGATCAATTCAAAAAATCATTCCTGAAAATTTCCCCCAATAACCGCATGCCCGCGATCACCGATCCTGCCGGGCCGGGAGCCAAACCGATTTCGATATTCGAATCCGGTGCCATACTCCAGTATCTCGGCAATAAAACCGGAAAATTCTATCCCAAACGCACCCGCGCCCGCGTTGAGGTCGAGCAATGGCTATACTGGCAAATGGGAGGCCTCGGTCCCATGTGTGGCCAGACCCACCATTTTCGCAACTACGCCCCCAAAAAGATCCCCTATGCCATTGAACGCTATGTCAACGAAGTCAACCGGCTCTATGGCGTATTAAACAAACAGCTCAAAGGTCAGGATTTCATTGCCGGCAGCTACTCCATCGCCGATATGGCCTGCGTTGGCTGGATCAGAGGATGGGAGAATCAGGGTCAGAATATCAGTGATTTCAAGAACCTGAATAAATGGTTCGAACGTGTCATGGCCCGCCCCGCCGTCGAGCGCGGTATTGCTCTGGGACAAGACAAGCGTGCCCAGCTCAGTCTCGCCGATGACAAGGAAGCCCAGAAAATTCTGTTTGGCCAAAGAGCAAGCTAGATTGAAACTGGATGGTTCAAACTCATGCGCACCATCGCGATCTTGAGCCGGAGCCCGTTGATTTTCATCAAGAATGTCGACGGGTTCTGGAGAATTTATTTCAAATTATTCGCAACGCATTATAGATCAAAGTTATCAAAAGATTACCACGTATACGGATCATTTTCTTCATAACTACTGTAAACGCCTGTTATTGTTCATTTCTTTTGAACAACAAAACATTAAAATAACTATTCCTTAGAGTTTTATTCAATCAAAATTAAGCCTCTTGTTTAACGCGCCTTTGAATATCCTGTTGGCAATATGGGTCCAAGGATCACAAAGGTCCGAAGGATTTAGATAATCCATTCAAACCGTAACATTGCAAGGCAACGGCGGTTTAGAGAAAACAGGAGGCAGAAATGGCACGTATAGAAATAGCCGAGGCAGAACTGGCACAGATGTCACCTTCGGGTGGACAGTGCGAGGCATTATTCAATCTGGGGTTAAAATATTCGATCGGTATTGATGTTGAAACCGACATGATTACGGCTCACAAATGGTTTAATCTTGCGGCAATCTCAGGAAACGACCGGGCAAAAGAATACCGCCAGGAAATTTCCCGCGAA
>CAZJUF010000024.1:12543-14558 GCA_964549055.1 uncultured Hyphomicrobiales bacterium
GATGGCGCCAGTTGGTGCAATTCCAGATCCACCAGCGCACTGGAAATATACTCCACCGTGGCAAATCCCTGATTGAAGTTTTCCGCCGCCAACAGCCGTTTCAGCAGATCATCGGGCATGGGTTCGCCATTTTTGTAATGGGTGGCGAATTTGCCCAAAATCTGCGGTTGTGACAGCCAGTGTTCGTACAACTGCGAGGGTAATTCGACAAAATCACGCGCCACATTCGTGCCGGAAATCATCGGGTAAGTGACATCCGACAATAAGCCATGCAGGCCATGACCGAACTCATGAAACAAGGTGCGTGCATCATCAAACGTCAGCAACGAGGCTTCACCCTCACCACCTTTGGAAAAATTCATAACGTTGACAATTATCGGGCAAATTGTGTCGTCGAGCTTTTGCTGGGAGCGAAAATTACTCATCCACGCACCACTGCGTTTGCCGCTGCGAGCATAATAATCGCCTAAAAATATGCCCACATGCGCGCCGGATTTGTTGCTGACTTCAAACACCCGCACATCTTCATGATAGGCCGACACAGTATCGAGTTCGCGAAAACTCAAACCAAACAATCGGTTGGCGGTATCAAACGCTGCCGCTATGATCTGGTCCAGTTGCAGGTAGGGTTTGATTTCCGCTTCATCTATGTCGTGATCGCGTTTGCGCACTTTTTCCGAATAATAGCGCCAGTCCCAGGCCTCCACATCAAAGTTGCCCCCCTCCGTGCTCACCATTTCCTGCAGGTTTTCACACTCTTCACCGGCGCGAACAAGAGCTGGTTGCCACACTGACAGCAGCAAATCTTCAACCGCCTCCGGTGTCCCGGCCATTTGATCGTCGAGCTTAAAAGCGGCATAGGTATCGAACCCCAGTAATTTTGCCCGCTCGCTGCGCAAAACAAGCGTTTCAACCACAATCTTGCGATTATCACTGTCGCCACCGCCCTCGCCCCGGCTGACCCAGGCCTTGTACGCCTGTTCGCGCAAATCACGCCGCTGCGAAAACTTCAAAAATGGTTCGATACTGGAACGCGACAGGGTGATGGCATATTTTCCTTCATGTCCCCGATCGGTAGCATTGCGCTTTGCCGCAGCAATCAGAAAATCCGGCAACCCGGCAAGGTCCGGCCCTTCTTCAAGGATAAGCTCGTAAACGTCTTCGTCTTTGAGGATGTTTTGTGAAAATTGGGTGCCGATCACAGCCAGGCGCTGATTGATCTCATTCATGCGCTGGCGATCACGGCCCTGAAGCCTCGCTCCGGCACGCACAAACATGGTGTGATAACGCTCCAGCACCCGGTGTTGCTCCGGCGTCAATCCCAAATCATCTTTGCCGGCAAACAGGGTTTCAATACGTTCAAACAACCGGGCATTGAGCAATGTTTCCATACTGTGACTGGCAAACAGCGGGGCCACATTGCGTTCAATCTCCTGCAGGCCATCGCTGGTATCGGCACCACAAAGATTAAAGAACACGGATGCAGATTGACGCAACAATTTGCCGGCACGTTCAAGCGCATCAATGGTATTGGCAAAATCCGCCTCAACTGGATTGTCGGCAATTGCATCAATTTCCCGGCGCTGGGCTATAAATGCCTGCTCGAACGCAGGTTGGAAATGCTCAAGTTTGATGTCGCCAAAAGGCGGGATGCCAAAAGCTGTGGTCCAGTGCTGCAACAGCGGGTTGTCGGTCTTTGTCATTATCTAAAAGCCCAATCGGTAAAAATTATTCTGAGCATAGATAGGCATTCTCATCGACCAGGTAAAGGCCGCGTTTCAGCCCCATGGACATCCCTAACGCGAAGTTAACTTCTGTGGTCAATATTGTCTTATCGGTGCCGGGTTTTTGGCATCATAGCTATCGATGAAACCGCCAGGAAAAATCATGCAACCCGCCAGTATTTACAACCTTGCTCTGGAAAAGAGAATCCACCGCCGTGTCGACATTTCGCTCAGCGGCCGTTACATGCTGGCCAACAGGCAGGAATACCGCTGTCATACGCTCGACGTCTC
>CAZJUF010000025.1:0-14525 GCA_964549055.1 uncultured Hyphomicrobiales bacterium
CCTCCACTTGAACTCCAGCGGGTCCCGGCTCAAGGCCGGGACGGTGCGGTTAATCTGTGAAAATCCTTGGATGTTCTATGGCCGATTGAGCATTTCAGCAAACCTCAAAACAAACGACCACCATTGGGAACGGACTTGCTTACCTCGAGCAGAACAACCTCACCATCCTCATCGGGCATACCCACAGTCAAAACCTCCGACATCATCGGGCCGATCTGGCGTGGTGGAAAATTGACCACAGCTGCCACCTGCCTGTTAAGCAAATCCTCGGCGCTATAATGAACGGTAATCTGGGCCGAGCTTTTCTTGATACCAATGTCAGGGCCGAAATCTATTTTAAGCCGGTATGCCGGTTTTCTTGCTTCAGGGAACGGCAGAACTTCAACGATAGTACCGATACGAATATCGACTTTTAAAAAATCATCAAATGTAATCTGGTCTTCAATCGTCATAAGATTATCTCTATGTCTGGCGCACAGGTTCCTCGTCTGAATTTTTAACCGTGCGCTTTGCGCAGGTGGACATAAAGGCTTTGGCAAATCCGGCAGCCACACCCAGCGCCCCAATGGGTCCGCGCAAGGTTTTCAGCCAGTCTTCACCGCGCCGCAACTGCCTGTCGAGTTCGGCCATGGTTTTGGCCATTCCCGCATCATCATCCTTGAGCCAGACTTCAAGCGTCTTACCCATCACCAGCGCCAGCCCGCGCGTGCGCACAAAGGCGGTTGACCCATGTGTTTCCAACCCGGCGGCAACCAACATCCATTTGGCCGAACATATGATTGATCCCGACAATTCCAGCGCCAGACCAGGATGGCGTTTCAGGTGGGGAATAATATTTTTCAAAGCCGGCTTATAAGGCTCCATCGCTTCAAGTCGCAACATGACGATATCAAACAACCTGTCGCGCGGCTCTTCTTCGCCCACATCTTCGGCTGCCTGATCCAGAACAACCTGGTCAATCTGCGCCATAAAAGCTTTGAGTATGGCGGGTTTGCCGGAAAATTCTCCGCGCACCTGCGCCAGAGACACCTTGGCAGCCCGGGCAATTTCGACAATTAAAATCTCCGGCCATTCTCTCGTCTCAGCCAGCTTTAGTGCCGCGTCGATAATTTTCTGTCTGGATGTGCGTCGCGGGGCCATAATAATCCTCACTGTGGTAACCAACACTATGACTTAAAATGGACCCTGTAGCTTTATTTTGCAAGCGCGCGTGATCTGTTTGCCGCAGCCGCAACGGCTTTGGTCATAAGCTCGGCCATATCGCCACTGTCGCGCAAAACCTCCAGTGCCGCTGCTGTTGTGCCATTGGGCGAAGTAACATTTTCGCGTAATTTTCCCGGATCAAGCGGGGATTGATGCATGAGTTCACCCGCACCACTCACCGTTGCCCGGGCAAGCTTGAGCGCTATATCATCGGGCAATCCGGCACTAACACCGGCAAGGGCCAGACATTCAGCCAGGTAAAATACATAGGCCGGGCCACTTCCCGACACCCCGGTTGCCACATCAATCAGGTCTTCATTTTCAACCCACACCACTTCGCCAATAGCGCTCAGCAGATGATCACAGTGTTGTTTTTGCGCGGGCGTTACATTGGAATTTGCAAAAGCTGCGGTAATGCCTCGACCAACAGCTGCCGGTGTATTGGGAATGGTGCGCACAATGCTCAAATCCCCCCCCAGCCCGGCTTCAAAATATCCGGTGGTTTTACCCGCCGCAACAGACAGGAAAACCGTATTGGGACGCACAAATGGCCGGACACCCGGCAGGACCGCATCCATAATTTGCGGCTTAACACTTAGAACCACAACGGAAAAATCAGCGTCGCTCTGGTTACCTGCCGTCTCCACACAGCTCACGTTGTGTGTCTTCATCAAATCAATAATATGATCCGGGGGGCCGGGATCCTGAACCACAATTTTGCCCGGCTCCATGCCACTGGCAAGCCAGCCGCGCAACAGGGCTCCACCTAAGTTACCGGCACCAACCAGCAGCAGCTTGCCATCAAAGTCGACGTCCATTTATGCAGACCCTTTTGTCTCCAGCAGTGCCGCTGTCAGGGCTTCTTCGGCGGTTTTTCCTGCCCAGATGACATATTGAAAAGCCGGGAAAAAGCGCTCACACGCTTCCAGTGCCATCGACAACATGGCCTCGCATTGAGCTGTGTTGGCAACAGCGCCACCACACAGAAGCAGGCCATGGCGATAAAGCAATCCGCCATCTTCCGCCCACACATCAAAATGTCCCTGCCACAATTGCGCGTTAACACGGGTGACAAGCTGACACACTTCATTGCGCCGGTTTGGCGGTATTTTGAAATCAAAGGCGCATGCCAGATGCAAATCTTCAAAATCATCGCGCCAGTTGAAAGACAAAGTGTAATCTGACCAGGTACCGGCGATGCTCAAGGTAATCTCATCATCACCAATGCGGTCAAATGACCAGTCTTGCGATGCCGCAAGCTGCTCCACCAGTTCGACCGGATTGGGGTCGCTGTCACAAATATATTGCGATGATGCCATGAATAAATACTCCGCTGGCCAAATTCGAATTTAAATTAAGGTGCCTAAAGCGCGATTGAATCGCAAGCCATGATCAACACCGTAAAAACAAATGATTGGGGAAAAACGGTGGAAGAAATGATTTATTTCTTCTTCGCGACCCTGGGTTTCGGCTTCTTTGCCGCCTTGGGTTTGGGGCTTTTGCCGACCGGATTTTTTGCCTTTTTTGTCGGCGTCACTATAGCCAAAGCGCTTTCCAGTTCGACAATACGCTTTTCCAGCGCCTCATTTTCCATGCGCGCCTTGATCGCCATTTCGCGAAAAGCATCAAATTCTTCGCGGGTGACCACATCTATATCACGCAACACACGTTCAGCCTGGGCCTTGAACAATGTATCAACTTCCTGCCGCACGCCTTGAGCCGCACCTGCGGCATTGGTCATCACTTTGGCAAATTCGTCAAAAAACCGGCTGCTGGTCTGGGACATAATCATTACAACTTTCATTGATATATAGAAATTCGGATGTACCTTGGTGTTCGGCAACTGGACACAACTCTATTATGGCTATTTATTCACAAGGTTTCAATTGATTCACGCTCAAGAATAATTGGAATTTTGGTAAAACCATTGCATAATCACTGTCTTGAGGGTAACTGATAGACTGTTTTTTTGATTTCGCCGACTATAAAGGAGCCTAGGGGTGCCGGAAACTTTGCCAAAACCACAAAGCATTCTGGGCAACACCGGCCCGCAAGACGTCAGGCACGCACCTTTCGCTCACATGGTGATTGAACAACCGTTTGATACTGATCTCTATCAACAGCTTGAGGATGAATTTCCCCTGCCAGAACGCTTCGTCAACAATTTGCCGGAGATAGCCAGCAATCAGGCCATCCGCATTCGCGCGCTTGATATCATTGATAACCCTGAGTTTTCTGACAATTGGCGATCGTTTTTCCGCTACCATACCTCGCAGGATTTCTGGCGCGACATCATCGCCACCATCGGTGACGAAATCAGACACGCCCACCCGCAACTGGAAGATCGTGTTGGTGTGAAGTTCGAAGACTGGACAGTAAAAGTGCGTGGCGAAACCGGTGAGGCTCACGTCGAACTCGATGCCCTGTTTGTGGTCAACACACCAGTGCAGCGCATAAGCTCGGTGCGCCCGGCCCATGTGGACAGTGAAAACGAAATTTTCGCCGGACTTTTTTATATGAAGCCTGAAGGTGATACCACGCCGGGCGGTGATCTTGCTCTTTACAGCTTCAAAGACGGCAAAAATGCCTTTGGCGGACATTACGCCGACCTTGAAGATGTGACCGAGGAATGTGTCGTGCCTTACGGCAAAAACCGGTTTATTGCTTTTGTGAATTCAACTGCAAGCATTCATGGTGTCACCCCGCGCCCGGTAACCGAGAATTTTCGCCGCTACATCAATTTTGTCGCCATAACACCCTTCGACGCCTTCAAAATACCCAAACTTTCTCTCATTAATCAGGCAAAGTTCTGGCTCGACCGGCGCAAAACAAAATCCAAAGGCATCAATCTGGAGATGTAAGACATCGCCACATTAACGCCTTTTCCGACAAATATTTAGCTCTTCTACAGTTGGCAATTCGTTGTCGGCTGGTTTACTGGTATTGTTCTTCACTCTAAAAAATGAGCCGATATGTTGTTATCTGCAATCCCCTTCCCCGCCATTGACCCCGTTCTCATTCAGCTCGGACCGCTTTCCATTCGCTGGTATTCACTGGCCTATATTGCCGGGTTTTTGCTCGGTTGGATGTATATCAAACGTCTGTTGCTGAGTGAAAATCTGTGGAAGCCAAAAGCCCCGATGACGGTCGAACAATCCGATGATTTTCTGCTGTGGACAGCCGTCGGTGTCATTCTTGGCGGCAGAATAGGCTATTCGCTGTTCTACAATTTTGCCTATTACGCGGCAAATCCATTGGACATTCTGAAAGTCTGGGAAGGCGGCATGTCGTTTCACGGCGGTTTGCTGGGTGTGATAATTGCCATTTATATTTATTGCCGACGCAATAAACTGAGTTATTTGAGTGTCATGGATCTGGTCGCAGCCGCCGTTCCCATCGGCCTGTTTTTCGGCCGCATTGCAAATTTCATAAATGGCGAATTATTCGGTCGCGTGACAGACGTGCCCTGGGCGGTCATATTTCCCGGCGGCGGACCCAACCCGCGCCATGCCAGCCAGATCTACGAAGCCCTGCTGGAAGGAATGGTAATGTTTTTTGTGCTCGGGTTTTTGATACGGAAATTTAAAATACTGCACCACCCCGGCATGGCATCCGGCGTCTTTTTAACCGGTTATGGACTGTCACGCATTTTCGTTGAATTTTTCCGCATGCCCGATGTTCAACTCGGTTATTTCTTCGGCTTCATCACCATGGGCATGATCTTGTCCGTCCCCATGGTCCTGTTCGGCCTTGGCGTGGTCTGGTATACTAAAAAGGGCTGAACCCCATGTCCTTGTCACACATGTCCTTGTCACAAAGGATATCCCAACGCATATTGAGTGATGGCCCGATATCACTGGCTGAATTTATGGACGCTGCCTTAGGCGATCCCGAATTTGGCTACTATATGACCAAAGAACCTTTCGGGGTGGGTGGAGATTTTATAACCGCGCCGGAAATCAGTCAGATTTTTGGTGAACTCATCGGCCTGTGGTGCGCAGCCTTGTGGCTGCAACTCGACAGCCCTTCATCTTTCCATCTGGTAGAGCTTGGCCCCGGTCGCGGCACCTTGATGGCAGACGCCTTGCGCGCAACAAAAACCGTCCCCGGCTTTCAGCAATCCGTGCACGTTCACCTGGTTGAGATGAGCCCAAAACTACAAGAGGTCCAGCAAAAAACGCTTGCAAACAGTGGCCACACCATCAAATGGCATCGACATATTGAAGATGTGCCCCATGGCGTCACAATTGTCATTGCCAATGAATTTTTTGACGCCCTGCCTATTCGTCAATTCATAAAGACTGAAGCGGGGTGGTGCGAAAGACTGGTCACGCTTAATTCTGACCAGCAATTTGAATTTTCGATTTCGCCTCACGCAACCGAAGAAACAGAAATACCTGCGCAACTGGTTGACGCAGCACTCGGCTGCCTTGTTGAAGTCTGCCAACCGGCTCAGGAGATCACAAAAACCTTGAGTGAGCGCATCCAGAAATGCGGCGGAGCAGCCTTGATCATCGATTACGGTTATCTCAAACCGGCGATTGGCGAAACGTTGCAGGCAGTGTCTGATCACAAGTTTGCTGATGTTCTGAAAAACCCCGGCGAACAGGACCTTACCGCACATGTCAATTTCTCCAGCCTCGCAGATGTTGCCCGCCAGCAAGGTGCGGAGGTTTTCGCCCCCCTGACCCAGGCGCAGTTTTTGTATGGAATGGGGCTAAAATCACGCCTTGCCAGACTAACTAATGCTACCACTCCAGCCCAAACTCATGATATCAAAACAGCAGCAACCCGCCTGACTGCGGCGGATCAAATGGGCACCTTGTTTAAGGTAATGGTCATTGGTGCCCAAAACAGTACACCGCCTGCCCCCTTCGCCTGACTGGAGTTTAGATACTTAAAATGGTTGAAGCTCAAACGCTCTCGCAATTACCGGACATTCGCCACGGATTTTTCGATCGTAGCGGTGGCACTTCGCCCGGCCTTTATTCCTCACTTAATTGTGGCCTGGGTTCGGGTGATGACAAAGGCATTGTTTTGAACAATCGCGCCACCGTCGCTGCTCACCTCAAACTGGCACCGCCGCAATTAATCACCACCTATCAGCACCATTCCGCTGACGTGGTCACAGTGACGAGCCCGTGGAGTATAGCCGATGCTCCCATGGCTGACGGTATGGTTACCAATGTCAGCAATATCGGTTTGGGAATTTTAACCGCTGATTGCGCACCAGTGTTGTTTGCTGACACAAAGTCCCGTGTCATTGGAGCCGCACACGCTGGCTGGCGCGGCGCCGTTGCGGGCGTCACCGACAATATTATCACCGCCATGGAAAAGCTCGGGAGCCAACGCTCTGCAATCGTTGCTGTCATCGGTCCCGCTATTTCCCAAAGCGCTTATGAAGTCGGCCCTGAATTTATCGACAGTTTTCTTGAGCAAAACCCGGCCCACCAGCAATTTTTCACACCAAGCTCGCGCGAAAAACACTGTATGTTTGATCTGCCGGGATATTTGATCCAGCGACTTGAACGCGCAAATGTTGCTGCGGTAAGCTCGGTTGAAAAATGCACCTATGCCCTTGAAGACCAATTCTTCAGCTACCGCCGCGCTACCCACAGAGGCGAAGAAGATTACGGTCGCCAGATTTCTGTAATCACTTTGACTTAAAACCCGGAAAACCACGTATGGCCCTTCATTTCGACCCTGACGAATATAACGCCCGCATCAAACGGGTGTGCACCAAAATGGCTGATGAAGGCCTTGATGGCATGCTGATCTTTCAACAGGAGAGCATGTATTATCTCACTGGCTATGACACCTTTGGCTTCTGCTTTTTCCAATGTCTGTATCTGTCAGCCGATGGCACCACGGCTCTGCTCACACGCTCGGCTGATTACCGTCAGGCGCAACACACATCCACCCTCACCGACATCCGCATCTGGACCGACGAAGCCGGGGCAAGTCCGGTTGATCAACTCAAAGACATGTTGCAGGATTTGGGCGCACACAACAAAAACTTAGGGATTGAATACAACTCCTACGGCCTCACCGCCCACTACGGCAAGGCACTTGATCAAAGCCTTGAAGGCTTTTGTAAAACCAAAGATGCATCAACCCTCGTCACCACCATAAGAGCGGTAAAGAGTGCTGCTGAATTAACCTGCGCCCGCCGTGCCGGAGAACTCGGTGATGCAGCATTAAGTGCAGCTGTTGACGCCACCCATGCCGGTGCGGATGAAGGCGATATTCTGGCCGCCATGCACAATGAAATTTTCAAAGGAGGTGGCGATTATCCCGCCAATGAGTTCATTATTGGCTCCGGCGCAGACGCGCTTTTGTGCCGGTATAAATCCGGCCGCCGCAAGCTCGACACGCAAGATCAACTGACACTGGAATGGGCCGGTGTCCATCGCCACTATCATGCAGCTTTTATGCGCACGATTGTGATTGGCACTCCGAATCAACAACACCTGAAGATGCATGCCGCAGCCGTGGAAGCACTTAGTGCCTGTGAAGCGGCCATGACGCCGGGCCACAGTGCCGGAGATATTTTCAGCGCGCACGCACAAATCATGGATAAGGCTGGTCTCAAGGCCCATCGGCTCAACGCCTGTGGTTATTCCCTGGGGGCAAAATTCACACCCTCATGGATGGATGCACCGATGTTCTATGCCAATAATGACTTTGAAATCGTAGCCGACATGGTGCTGTTTGCCCATATGATCCTGATGGACAGCGACACCAATACGGCCATGACACTGGGGCGTTCCTACATCACCACAGATAAAAAACCCGAACCCCTGTCAACCTGGCCACTGGACCTGATTGTCAAATAGGATTACTTCTTAAACAACAAATGTTTAAGTGATTCGTTTTCAGGAGATCGCAATTGCGCAATATACGCCTCATTCTGGTTCTTGTTGCCCTTGCCGTCACCCTTGGTGCCTGTTCCGGCAGCAGTCAGCCTTTTGGCAAAGAACCACAATTGTTCTCCGCCAGATTGCTCAAAACCCCGCCCACCATAAAGATTGCCAAGATCAAAGGGCTATCGGCGGCAAATTCCCAAAGCCTGAAGCGCCAGTTCATCCGCGAAGCCCGCAAACGCGGCCTGTCGGCGGGAGCGGACAAAAAGGGTAAGGCCGCTATATTCATCAAAGCCACCATTAAGGTTGCACCTTATGGCCAGGACACAGCGGTGGCTTACGTCTGGGATGTAAGTGACAAAAGGAAAAAGCGGCTTTTGCGCGTTGCCGGGGAAGATGTTTCGAAAAACCCCCCAAACGATCAAAACCCAGCGCAACTGAGTGCCAAAACCCTACAGCGCATCGCCGCACACGCATCATCGGGTCTGACGTCATGGTTGAGCCGGCAGGGTTATCGCGTTCGTGAAGTCAGCCTGCCACCGCCCAGCGACGTTAGAAGTGCCAGCATCCTGCGCACCGAGGCTTCATCCGTTGCCGCCCGCCAGTCGATTTCCCGCTCGCTTTATAAGGTACCTGGAAAAACGCGCGTGCGCACTGCTAAACTGTCTTCCCCCCGCCTTGCCCAACCAGCCCTGGCATCTCCACACAACGCAAATGCGCCCAACAGCACGGCAAGTGTTACAACCGCACGCTCCTTGAGGTCTGGTGAACAACAAAAACAACAAACCATGGTGCAGGTTGTTGCCGTGACCGGTGCATCAGTCCAGGCCAACATTGAATTGACTGAAGCGATCAAGCGCGCCTTGCGCTCAAATGGCGTGCGGATTACCAACAAGGCCACCTCGTCATCGCTAAAACTGGTCGGCACCGTCAAAATGGGTCCGATCAAACAACGTCAACGGGTGATAGAAATCAATTGGAACCTCAATAATACGTTTGGCAAGAGAATTGGCCTGGTGCAGCAAAAAAACAAAGTCCAGGCCGACCTGGTTGCCAATTCATGGGGCCAGATCGCCGTTGCGGCAACTCAGGCAGCGGCAGGAGATATTGCCGGAATTATCCCCGACACCGTTCAGGTAACACAACGCTGAAATTCCATGGTGTAGAAAATATCCCCGTTTTAATTTTTCTGACGCTGTTGGAGATTGCATGGCCGTGGCAGGCTTGATAGAACACTTGGGCAAAGCATCATGTACCAGGCTCGAAAAGTATCATATAATGAAACTAGTTTCCGGTAACAGCAATCCGGCTCTGGCTGAAGCCATCGCCACCTACTTGAACGTGCCTTTGACAAAATGCGTTGTCCGCCGGTTTGCGGACATGGAGATTTTTGTCGAGATACAGGAAAATGTCCGCGGCGAGGATGTTTTCATCATCCAGTCCACATCGTTCCCGGCCAACGATCACCTGATGGAACTGCTCATCCTGATAGATGCTGTGCGCCGCGCCTCGGCCCGGCGTATCACCGCTGTCATGCCGTATTTCGGCTATGCCCGCCAGGACAGAAAACCCGGACCGCGCACGCCAATTTCTGCCAAGCTGGTGGCAAATCTGATTACCCACGCCGGCGCTGACAGAGTGCTGACCCTTGATCTACACGCCGGGCAAATACAGGGATTTTTTGATATCCCCACCGATAACCTGTTTGCCGCACCAGTGATGATACGCGACATCGGTGATAAGTTTGACGCAAGCTCTTCCGTTGTCGTCTCGCCTGATGTCGGCGGTGTGGTCCGAGCCCGCGGTCTGGCAAAACGCATGGGCGCGCCCCTGGCCATTGTCGATAAACGCCGTGAACGCGCTGGTGAATCAGAGGTCATGCACATTATTGGCGACGTTGACGGTAAATCCTGCATCATGATTGATGACATCGTTGATTCCGGTGGCACCTTGTGCAACGCCGCCGATGCCCTTCTGGCTCAAGGAGCCACCGACGTTACCGCCTACATTACCCATGGTGTTTTATCTGGTGGCGCCGTTGCCCGCATCACCGCTTCAAAGTTGAAAAACCTCATCATTACCGATACCATTCAGGCAACGGAAGCTGTACGCGTATCAAAAAACATTCGCGTCCTTTCCATAGCCCCCCTCATGGGTGAAGCCGTCGGCCGTACAGCAGCCGAAAAATCAGTCTCCAGCCTGTTCTATTAGGCTTCGGTCATTTTGATTGCCAAGTTACGCGCATAGCGTTATAAGCCCGCATCAATCGAGCGCTGATCCCCCCTGGAGGAGGCGCTGCAACTATCTAATAATCACCGGCGCATGCCGGATTTTTCGGAGATACACACAATGGCAGACATTATTGAACTGGAAGCCGCTGTACGCGAACGGGTAGGCAAGGGGGCCGCCCGCGAAGCCCGCCGTCAAGGCCGCGTACCAGCCGTCATCTATGGTGACAAAAAAGATCCTGAGCCGATTTCACTTGAATACAAAACTGTAAATATGCAGGTACAGACCGGCAACTTCCTCAACACGCTTTATATGATCAATGTTGGTGGCAACAAAACCCGCGTTATTCCGCGTGATATCCAGTTTGATCCGGTTCGCGATTTCCCCATGCATGTGGATTTTCTCCGCCTTGCCAAAGGCGCGACCATCACCATTGAAGTCACCGTCAACTTCATCAACGAAGAAGAATGCCCCGGCCTCAAAATGGGTGGCGTGCTCAACGTTGTGCGTTATGCGGTTGAAGTCACCTGCCCGGCAACTTCTATTCCTGAGCAGTTTGATGCGGATCTCACCGGCCTTGAACTTGGCGATTCGATCCATATTTCTGCCATCTCCCTGCCCGACGGTGTGGAACCGACGATTACTGATCGCGACTTCACTGTTGCCACAATTGCCGCACCTGCTGGCCTTGACAGAGACGGTGCCGATGAAGATGCAGCTGATGGTGAAGAAGTTGACGGCGAAGTAGCAGAAACATCTGATGAGGAAACCAGCGAAGAATAGTCTGGAAATCTGTTCCTCATCGAATTCTGCTCTAACTTGCGAGACGTGACATGCTTCTGTTGGTCGGGCTTGGCAATCCAGGTTCGAAATACAGCAACAACCGACATAATATCGGCTTCATGGTGGTGGATGAAATAATCCGCCGCCATGGCTTCGGTCCTGCCCGACGCAAATTTCAGGGCGACATTTGTGAAGGCCGGATTGGCGCTGAAAAAGTGCTGATTTTAAAGCCGCATACGTTCATGAATGAATCAGGCCGCTCGGTGGGCGAAGCTGCACAATTCTACAAACTCGCACCTGAGGACATTGTAATTATCCATGATGAACTCGATCTTGAAGCTGGCAAGTTTCGTATGAAAGCTGGTGGCGGCACCGCTGGCAACAATGGCCTCAAATCTCTAGTAAGGCACCTGGGGCCGGATTTTCGCCGCATGCGCATTGGCATTGGCCATCCCGGCAATCGTGGCGAGGTCCATTCCCATGTGCTCAAAGATTTCTCAAAACTCGATCGTGAGTGGGTAGAGCCGATGATTGACGCAATTGCTGAAAATATCGACTTGCTGGTGAGCGACAGTGATGCAACCTTCGCCAACAAAGTGCACCTGACTCTGCACCCGCCAAAACCAAAACCACCGCGCGATAATACTTAAAAAACAACAGGTAAAAAACCCATGGGTTTCAAATGTGGAATAGTCGGATTGCCCAACGTCGGCAAATCAACACTTTTCAATGCGCTGACAAAAACAGCGGCAGCGCAGGCGGCAAACTTTCCCTTCTGCACCATCGAGCCCAACATCGGCGAAGTGCCGGTGCCTGATGCGCGGCTTTACGAAATCGCCCGCATTGGCAAATCAAAGGAAATTATCCCGACGAGATTGTCCTTCGTCGATATCGCCGGTCTGGTCAAAGGCGCATCGAAAGGCGAAGGCCTCGGCAATCAGTTTTTAGGCAACATCCGCGAAGTAGACGCCATCGCCCACGTGCTGCGCTGTTTTGAAGATACTGATATCACCCACGTCGAAGGCCGCATCAACCCGGTCGAAGATGCGCTTACCGTCGAAACCGAATTGATGCTGGCTGACTTGGAGAGCCTGGAAAAGCGTGTGCCCACTCTGGAAAAGAAAATCAGGGGCCAGGACAAGGAAGCTATAACCGCTCTCAAACTGATTGAACGTTGCCTGCCGCTGCTACAGGACGGCAAGGCTGCGCGCACGCTTGAGGTAAGCGAAGATGAACAATCCGCCTTTAAAGCGCTAAACCTGCTGACCTCAAAACCGGTATTATACGTCTGCAACGTCGAAGAAGAAGCCAGCGAAACCGGTAATGATTTTTCAATGCAAGTTGAAAAATTTGCCGCTGAACAAGGTGCCGCCTGCGTCATTATCTCCGCCAACATCGAAGCCGAAATCGCCCAGCTTGATGACGAAGACGCAAAAGAATATCTCGCTGATCTAGGCCTGGCCGAACCCGGCCTCGACCGCCTCATCCGCACCGGCTATGATCTGCTTCACCTCATAACCTACTTCACCGTAGGCCCCAAAGAAGCCCGCGCCTGGACCATTCCCTTAAAGACAAAAGCGCCAAAAGCCGCCGGTGTCATCCACACAGATTTCGAAAAAGGCTTCATCCGCGCCGAAACCATAAGCTACAATGATTTCGTCACTTTAGGTGGCGAACAAGCCGCCAAAGAAGCCGGAAAAATGCGCCTGGAGGGCAAGGAGTACGTGGTCGCAGATGGCGATATCATGCATTTCAGATTTGCCAATTAGGGCACAACCACACTCACACCCGTCATCGTCGGGCTTGACCCGACGATCCATACCGCTGAGCTATCCTTAAACTCCGTTCGCCCGTATCGACAGATTGAACTATGGACCCTCGGGTCAAGCCCGAGGGCGACATAGGCGGGAGAGCCTTTCATGTCTGTCGCTCAGAAATCGGAAACGTGGTAGTCTTGGGAAATCGTAGCGTCATGGATGTCTCATCATGCAAAAATTATCAGCCAATACCCAGATTGATCTCAGACACTATGATCATAATATTCTGAGCCACGCCCATGATCATCATCAACTTGTACTGCCTATTGAAGGTGTATTGGAAATGGAAATTGATGGTGTGGCGAGTAATGTTATGTCGTCAACGGCCGCTGTCATTCCTTCCGGCCAAGCCCACAGTTGCGCCAGTACCGGCGATAATTCGTTTCTCATTATTGATATACCAGCACCAAAGAACGTAACAAACAATCTCTGGAGGGCGGTTAGTGAAAACCCTTTCGTTAAAATCGATACTTCGTTTCTAGGCTATTGCACTTTCATCGCTACTGAAATGCAGCAAACCTCTTTCAGTCGCCTCGATATATCTCTAACCGGCAACATGCTGGTAAATGCTCTTGCCCGCTTCGTGGGTGTGAGCAATGAACCATTGCCAACCGCGCTTACCAAGGCCGTGCATTTTATCGATGCCAATTTCAGCCACCCTCTCACCATCAAAGACATTGCGCGCGCGGCAGGTGCGAGCGATAGCCGCCTGCACACACAATTCAAATCTCACCTCGACATATCACCAAAACTCTACCTCACCGAAATTCGACTAAAGAATGCCGCTTCGATGTTGGAAGCAACAAGATTGAGCATCGCTGAAATCGCGTTGCGGGTCGGCTACGACGACCAAAGCGCTTTCACCCGCGCCTTTCAACGCCACATGGGATCATCACCCTCAAAATTCAGACATGCTGGTTAAAGAGTTTCAGCACAAAATTTGCACCTTTCAAACAAGACATGCCAATGAAAATACGTCACCATGAAACCAACAACACTGTTTGATGGAGAATAAAATGGCAAAAGAATTAAACGAATTCAAAGCCCTCACCATGGATTGCTACGGCACGTTGATTGATTGGGAGAGCGGCATCTGGGATGCGCTTCAACCGCTTCTTCATTTCAACAACCGTCGTGATATTACACGTCGGGTTGCCCTTGAAGCATACGCGGTTATTGAAAGCCTTCAGCAGGCTGAAACACCGGATATGATTTATCCGCAAATTCTGCAAAATGTTCACAAGACTTTCGCGCGCCGCTTCAACCTCGAAACCGAGCCTGAGCTCAATGAGGCATTTGGCAACTCAGTGCCACACTGGCCCGCCTTCCCCGATGCTGCGGACGCCTTGCGCCGTTTACAGAAAAACTTCAAACTGGTGATCCTGTCCAACATTGACAATGAGAGTTTTGCTGCCTCCAACAAAAAACTCGGCGTCACCTTTGATGCAATCTATACGGCGCAAGACATGGGCGCTTACAAGCCAACGCCGACCAATTTTGATTACATGCTGGAAAAGCTACAGACTGACCATAGTATTTTACCCGGCGACATTCTGCACACCGCCCAAAGCCTGTTTCATGACCATGTTCCAGCCAAAAACATTGGTCTTGCCTGCGCCTGGATCGATCG
>CAZJUF010000026.1:0-5349 GCA_964549055.1 uncultured Hyphomicrobiales bacterium
CGGTATTGCCGGGCGCATTTGCCGGCGAGACCAGTGTTTTAACAGACAGTCCGCGCCGCGCCAGTTTGCGCGCTGTTGATGATGTGACGGCTCTTAAAATTTCGCGTGATCTGTTATTGCGTCTGGCGGAAGAATTTCCGGAGATCGGCATCAAAATGTTTAATATGCTGGAAAACCGGTTGAATCAGACCCTGGGCGAGCTTGGCAATATTAAAAAACAGCTTGAGCAAAAATATATGTAATCAGGTATTAGAGTGCTTCATGTTTTGATTGAATCAAAACTGCACTCTAACTCTTTGCTTAAGCGTGTCATTTATCCGATAACCGGTATCCACTTATCGGTGACACGCTCTAGCCTAAATCGAACCTGGCCAAAACCGGGGCGTGGTCTGAAGGCCGCTCCCATCCTCGTGCCCCTTTTAGCACTTCAACACCGGTCGAGGTGCCGGCCAATCCCGGTGTTGCCCAGATATGGTCCAGTCGGCGGCCTTTATCGGCAGTTTTCCAGTCACGGGCGCGATAGCTCCACCAGGTAAACAGGGTTTCTTCGGCGGGGATATGATGGCGCACCACATCTGACCAGTCCAGTGAGGCCTGAACCCTGTCGAGATGTTCTATTTCCACGGCTGTGTGACTAACAACTTTCAGGAGTTTTTTATGTGACCAGACGTCGGTTTCAAGCGGTGCAATATTTAAATCACCGACCAGGATCATCTTGCGGTCACGGTTTTTTTCCGCGTTAAACCACTCGGTCATTTCATTGAGGAAGGCCAGTTTGTGGGCGAATTTTTCGTTAACCTCAGGATCAGGCTCGTCGCCACCGGCGGGGACATAAAAATTGTGTATGGTCACCGGGCCGGAAGGAGACGAGAGTGTTATGGCCACATGGCGGGTATCGCCTTTTTTGCAGAATTCGCGGGCTTCTTCGGCCTCAATCGGGTATCGCGACACTGTTGCCACGCCATGATATCCGGGTTGCCCATTGATGACGATATGCTCATAGCCAAGCTTTCTCAAAGGTGCAAAAGGGAACTGGCCATTGGGGCATTTTGTTTCCTGCAAACACAGGACATCGGGTGAATATTCTTCAAGAAGCTGCTCGACGAGTGGCATCCGCAGTCGCACTGAATTTATATTCCACGTAATAACGGACAATTTCATGTTTCAGCTCCGGAAATACTTCAAAACAGGGGTATCAGGAAACCACAGAGGAGCGGTTTTGGTCAGGCAAATCTATCGATCGGATTCGGGAAAATCCGGTTTTTTTATGAAAAACAACTTCTGGCTTCGCTGGATGCCGGTTACCAGTTCTGAAACCGAAACGCGGGTCTGAAGCCCTTGTGCGTCAATCACAATCCACTCCTTGAGAACCATGTCTTCGGTCTGAAAAACAAGGGTAATTTCACCATTATCAATCAAACTGCGATCATGCAAAGTGACCGTGATGCGGCTTTCATCGCGAAAAGCCTGGGTGACGTCCGCACTTTTAAGGAGATTTATGTTTTTTGCCAGAATAATTTTGAGAGGCGTGGTTCTAAGCGGATAATGTTCGGAAGTTTTCAGTTTGCGATTTTCAATCGAAACCCAGGTGCCATCAGCCACAATCATCAAAGGGCTGGGAGGCTCGTATTCGAACCTGATACGACCGGGCCGGCTCATAAAAAACCGCCCGCTGGTGAATTTGCCGGAAGGTCCGGTTTGGACGAAATACCCTTCCATATTATCAAAACTATTAAGGTAGTCGTTGACGCTGGAAACGATATTCACTTCTTCGGCGTTAAGCTTGCGCCCATCGGCCTGACTTGCGTTTGGTAAAAGCAAAAAAGCCAACGACAGGATTGCGGCCGCTGGCAGCAGGAGCACTTTAAAGCCCTTACAGAAACTGTTGATTGTTTTTATCATGGACCCGGTCTAATTGTTCATTATGTCAAAAGCGCGACTTTTGATCAGATTGATAAATAGTCTTAATAAGGTGCGGCAGTTGATTCGTCACCTACCAGAATATCGCGCTTGCCGGCATGATTGGCCGGGCTGATGACACCTTCGCGCTCCATTTTTTCTATTATTGTTGCCGCCCGGTTGTAACCGATTGACAGGCGTCGCTGGATATAGCTGGTGGAGACTTTTCGATCCTGAAGAACAATATTGACGGCCTTGTCATAAATCTGATCGGCTTCACTGCCACCGCCCTCACTTGCATTGGCAGCAGCGTCTTCGTCATCATCGGTGGTAATCGATTCAAGATATTCGGGAATACCTTGCCGTTTCAGATGGTTAACAACTTTTTCAACATCCTCGTCAGAGACAAACGGGGAATGAATGCGCGAAATGCGACCACCGCCAGACATGAATAACATGTCGCCCTGGCCCAGCAATTGTTCAGCCCCCTGCTCACCCAATATGGTGCGGCTGTCTATTTTTGACGTGACCTGAAAAGACACCCGGGTGGGGAAGTTGGCTTTGATGGTACCGGTGATCACATCGACGCTTGGTCGCTGTGTTGCGGTGATAAGATGGATGCCAGCGGCGCGCGCCATTTGTGCCAGACGTTGAACAGTGCCTTCGATGTCTTTGCCTGCGACCATCATCAGGTCAGCCATTTCATCAACCACAATAACAATATAGGGCATTATTTCGAGACTGAGTTCTTCCTGCTCATAGATAGGTTCGCCGGTCTGGTGATCAAAACCGGTCTGAATGGTACGGGTGATGGGAGCGTTTTTGGTTTTTGACTGGCGCAGTTTTGCATTGAAGCCGTCGATATTTCGCACCCCGAGCTTCGACATATTGCGATAACGCTCTTCCATTTCCTTGACCGCCCACTTAAGAGCGACGACGGCTTTTTTCGGATCGGTTACCACAGGTGCCAGCAGATGCGGGATACCGTCATAGACAGAAAGCTCCAGCATTTTGGGATCTATCATGATAAGTTTGCACTGCTCAGGCGAGAACCGGTACAACAGGGAAAGTATCATGGTGTTGATACCAACTGATTTACCTGAACCGGTGGTGCCGGCGATCAGAAGATGGGGCATGCGGGCAAGATCGCTGAAAACCGGATCGCCGCCGATGTTTTTGCCAAGAATGAGTGGCAGTTCACCGGTTGCACTTTCAAAATCTTCAGAAGCCAGCAGTTCTCTGAAATAGACCACCGCGCGTTTGGCGTTGGGCATTTCAATGCCGATAATGTTGCGCCCGGGTACGACAGCAACGCGCACCGAAAGCGCACTCATGGAGCGCGCAATATCATCGGCCAAACCGATGACACGGGAAGATTTGATGCCGGGTGCCGGTTCCAGTTCATAAAGAGTTACAACGGGGCCGGGACGTACATTGGTAATCTCACCGCGAATACCAAAATCATCGAGAACGCTTTCGAGCATTCGGGCATTTTGCTCAAGTGCACCGGCGCTGACGCTCTGTGCCCGGGAGGCTTTTTTAGGAATTGAGATCAGGCTTACCGGTGGCAATTCATAAGCACTGGACTTGACCAGTTTTAACAGCGGCTGGCCTTCGCGCTTAACCCGCTTTCCCTGTTTTATTGTTTGATTTGAGGCGGTTACGCGACCGGGCGTGTCATTGTCAAAGTGGTCCTCATTTTCTTCATCCAAAGCAGGATCGCCAAAATCTGGTTGCGAGTCGATATCAAAGTGAGGCTCCACCCGGCCTGTTTTTGAGGACGCTAAGGGGTTTGACAACAAGCCTTTTCTTTTGTGTTGAAAAAGGCGTTTAAGGCGGTCAAAACCGGAAACAGAGACGGCGCCGGTCTCATCGTCATCGTGGTGGACTTCTTTGTTGAGGCGGTGGTTGGGATTATGCAGGGCGCGCGCAGCTTCATTTGAATTTTTGTCGCGCTTGGCCTTGAGGCCTGGCAGGCGCCGGACAGAACCTGCGATGCTTAAAAATGTATGGGTTACCGGTCCCAAAATACGGAAGAAGAGTTCTGCACCAAACCCTGACAAGGCACCAAAAGGTGTGGTGACATCGTTCATTTGCATTCTGCAGGCATTGATGATGGTGAAAAATGCAGCGATTGCCAAGAGGCTGCCACTGGCAATAGCAGCGATACTGTCGCCGACAGCCATTGCTGGCAGCCATTTTACCAGGCCTAATAAAAGATCACCGAATAATCCACCCAGCCCGGAAGGCAGCGGCCAGTTTCCAACAACTGAAACAGCTGAAATGGCCCCTGATGCCAAAAAGGTACCTAATGTCCATGAGAGTAACATGCGCGATGGCCGACTGAACTCCTGATGCCCGAGAAAGCGGATGCTCCAGGCCAGAGGCGGCAACAGGAAAGCAATGGAGGCGAGCCCAAACACCTGAATAAGCAGATCAGAAAGAGAGGCACCGGCAAAGCCAAGCCAGTTCTGGGCCGGATTGCTGGTGGCATGATTGAAGCTGGGGTCGTGGATATTCCAGGTGGCCAGGGCAACGGCGCACAATGTTACCAGCATCAAGATGATGAAGCCGATTATCTCGCTGAACCGTCGGCGCAAAAACAGCCGAAGGCTTTGCGGTAGCAAGGGTGAATGACCTGATTTTAATTTTGCCTGTGACATCTGGTTTTCCGTGTGACTTGTGATTTGCTCAGGCGTTGAGCAGTCGTGTTAAAGCTTCCTGGGTTGTTTTTTCAGATTGAACGAGGGCGATACGAACGTAATTTTCGCCGGGATCGATGCCGCTGGCATCCGTGCGGGAGAGATAGCTTCCGGGCAGTACTTTGACACCGGCCTTGTCCCAGAATTTTAAGGTTGCCTGTTCGCCACCGCCAAATTCCGACACATCAAGCCAGAGGAAAAAGCCACCGGGCGGGCGATAAAACCCAAACCGGTCTTTGAGGATATTTTCGGCAATATCAATCTTGTTTTGATAGAGTCTGCGGTTAGCAATTACATGATCTTCGTCACCCCAGGTAACGGCGGCGGCGGCAAGATGGGGCAGCGGAATTTGGGGTGCGCCCAAATTGCGATACTTCACAAACCGTGCAATCAGTTTTTCGTCACCGGCACATAGGCCAACGCGCAAACCGGCGAGGTTTGATCTTTTCGATAATGAGTTGAAGACCAGAATATTATCAAATCCCTGATTGAGCTCCATCGCTGCTTCAAGAGCGCCGGGTGGTTTTTTGCCGTCATAAATTTCTGAATAACACTCATCCACCAGCAAGGTAAAATCATGTTGCCGGGCCAAAAGGATGGCTTTTTTCAGATACTCAATATCAGCAATGGCCCCTTGAGGATTGGCAGGTGTGCACAGGAAAAAACAGGCGGTCGCCTGTAGGACTTCTGTTGAAATCGCATCGAGATCGGGCAAAAAACCGGTTTCTTTACTGGCCATCACAAAATA
>CAZJUF010000026.1:5449-14411 GCA_964549055.1 uncultured Hyphomicrobiales bacterium
CCGGGCGGGTATTTTCTGAAATCCGCCTGGTGTTGTTTGATAATGTCGATAACAAATTCAGGAAATGGATGGCCCGGCTCGCCGACCGTCATCACAATGGGTTCGCGTCCAGGCCGCCTATCGCCAATCAGCTCTGCCAAACGGCGAAACGGAGACGGTGGAACACTATCGAAACGATCTGACATTTTTACCCATACCGGACGACGCAACTAAATAGCCTGTCCGCTGACCAATTACTCAACTTATGGGCACCACAGCCCATAGATACGAAACATGGGAGAAACACTAGCCGATACGTAGTTAATCTAGGGTTAAATGTGTACAAAAGCCGGGCTTAAAACCGACAAGGCCCAGGAAGCATTGAGCTGCCTGAGCCTTGTTGAAAGAATGTCCGTCCAGAGCCCGGGATTACATCCGCTGGCTGCCGACGCCAAATTCAGGGTAGGCCTCAAGCCCGAGTTCAGCTTGATCCAGTCCTTTATCCTCGTCTTCACGACTTACCCGGATGCCTACGGTAAATTTGAGAACAAGCCATAAAATGGAACTGGCGATGGTAACAAACGCGCCAACGGCAATGATACCGGTTAGCTGGGTAATGAAGTTGCCAGCGGGGTTGGTCAAAGGCACAGCAAGCGTGCCCCAGATACCGGCGAAAAGATGAACCGGAATAGCGCCAACCACATCGTCGATTTTGAACCTGTCGAGCATGGGAACGGCAAAAACAACAATGACACCGCCAATTGCACCGATCGCAGCGGCCATACCTAAACTTGGCGTCAACGGTTCGGCTGTAATCGATACCAGACCAGCGAGCGCACCGTTGAGGGCCATGGTTAGATCAACTTTTTTGTACATCAGTTGCGTCATTACCATCGCGGTTACAACACCGGCGGCGGCGGCTGTATTGGTATTGGCGAAAATGCGGGCGATGGCGGATGCATCTGTAAACGATGCAAGGGCTAATTGTGATCCGCCGTTAAATCCGAACCAGCCCAGCCACAGCACGAATGTGCCAAGGGTTGCGAGTGGCAAACTGGAGCCAGGCAGGGGATTTACCTGACCTTTGGAATTGTATTTGCCATAACGGGCACCGAGAATTACGGCACCGGATAAGGCCGCCCAGCCGCCGACGGAATGAACAAGGGTTGAGCCGGCAAAATCCAAAAACCCTTCTACCTCAAGCCAGCCCGCGCCCCATTTCCATGCACCGGTTATGGGATATATGAACCCGGTAAACACCAGAACAAAGATTAAAAACGGCCACAGTTTGATGCGCTCGGCCAGAGTGCCGGAAACAATTGAAGCAGCGGTGGCAACGAAAACCATCTGGAAGAACCAGTCAGACGCAGGCGCATAGTCTCCGAAATCCTCAGCCGTTTTCAGCGCGGCCTCATCAGGGTAAGTGAACCAGGATAACGAGCCAAAATAGCCACCGCTAACACCATCATACATCAGATTGTAGCCAACCAGCCAGTACATGAGGCCGGCGATTGAATAGAGCGCAATGTTCTTGGTGCAGATGGTCGCGACATTTTTTGACCGCACCATGCCAGCTTCCAGCATGGTAAAACCAGCCGCCATCCACATGACCAGAGCGCCCATGACCAAAAACATGAACGTATTCAGAACAAAGGCGGTTTGTGGCGGTATGGCGGTGGGGTCTGACCCGGCAACTGCCGGGACGCTAAGCAATACGAGTATAAAAGCAGTGGGGGTAAGAATTCTGACAGACATTTTTGGCTCCATGACCATTGACTTGAGAGGTGATAAATCGGCCTCGATACGTGGGTATGAAGGGTTGCAAGGCAAGGAGTGTGCCAAAGCAGATTGCTCTGGGTAATAGGTTGAAAACAAACGGTTTAATAATATTTTGTATTTTTAAAGCCGAGATTGTCGCGGCGACTGTGATCAAAAAATAATCAATAATATGTTTCTGCCTAAAATTTAGGCGTTGTCGCGCTGGCGAATCAGGCCTTCCTGGGCAACGGACGCAATAAGGCGGCCGGAGCGGTCATAAATACTGCCGCGATTAAAGCCGCGTGAGCCTGAAGCACTGGGGCTGTCCTGGGCAAAAAGCATCCAGTCATCAAATTGAAAGGGGCGGTGAAACCAGATGGCGTGATCAAGGCTGGCCAGTTGCAAATCGCGGTCGAGAAAACTTCTGCCGTGGGGCAAAAGGCAGGTATCGATCAGTGTCATATCTGATGCGTAAGCTAAAATACACTGGTTGAGCGCACGGTCAGCCGATGGGTTGCTGGTGGTTCTGAACCACAGGCTTTGCACCGGTTCCTGTTTTTCCGGGTTGAGGAAGTTGCGAAACTGCACCGGACGAAACTCGATCGGGCGTTCACGCTGCCAGAATTTGCGGATGTGCTCGGGCATCTGATCCATGAGTTTGGCTTTGTGTTCGGCGTCACTTGGCAAGTCTTCGGGTTGAGGCACATCGATCATATCAAATTGATGATCAAAGCCTTCTTCATCGACCTGGAAGGACACCGACATAGTGAAAATTGGATGGCCGTGCTGGATCGCAACCACCCGGCGGGTGGTAAAGCTGCGGCCATCGCGGGCGCGGTCAACTTCATAGATGATCGGGATCGAGGGATCACCGGGGCGCAGAAAATAGCCATGAAGTGAATGGGCGAAACGGTCTTTTACCGTGCGTGTTGCCGCCACCAGAGCCTGACCGACCACCTGGCCGCCAAAGACCCGCTGCCAGCTGTCTTTGGGGCTGCGGCCGCGAAAGAGGTTTTCTTCCAAAATCTCGATATCAAGAATTTCGAGAAGCCGTGTCACAGCGTTGGTCATGAAGATGCAGCCTTTGTTGTGGTTTTAATTGTGTTTTAGGCCATCATGAAAAAATGTGAAAGTGTTCTGCATGTTTTTTCTGGACGTGCTCTCTATCCCATGCGTAATTTCCCCCATGAGTGAAGATATGGAAATCAAAACCGATGTCATCATCGTCGGCGGCGGGCTGGTGGGGTTGGCAAGCGCACTGGGGCTGGCGGGAATTGGCCTCAAGGTTGCGATTGTCGATGTACAAGTGGTTGATGATACACTGTTAGCGGAATTTGACGGGCGCGCTTCAGCGCTTTCAAAAACCAGCAAAACAATGTTTGAAGCACTTGGAGTGTGGAAAGACCTTGAGCAACACGCGCAGCCGATCACCAAGATTAATGTGACTGACAGTGAGTTGGGCGATGTCGCGCGGCCGGTGTTTTTGCATTTTGACCAGCGGGGTGACGATCAGTTTCCGGCCGCCTACATGGTGGAAAACCGCTTTACCCGCCAGGCATTGCTGGGTCAGGTTAAAAAAAACCAAGCTATTACTTTTTTTGCCCCGCACAAAGTCGTTGATATGGCGGCGGGGACGCATTTTGCGCAGGTGACGCTCGATGACAATCGGGTTTTATCAGCACCGTTGGTGGTTGCCGCTGACGGGCGTAATTCGTTTTTAAGGCGTCAGGCCGGATTGAAGACGGTTGGCTGGGAATATAACCAGCATGGTATTGTTGCCACCATTGAGCATCAACATCCACATAATGGTGTGGCCGAAGAACATTTTTTACCCGTGGGCCCGTTTGCAATCCTGCCCCTGAAACAGCCCTGCCGCTCCTCGCTGGTGTGGACGGAGCGCAGCGATATTGCAACTGACCTGATGAAAGCTGACGATGACAGGTTCGATTGTGAACTCAAGCGGCGTTTTGGCGATCACTTAGGCGAAATCAAGCGCATTGGCCCGCGCTGGTCCTATCCGTTGTCGTTGCAACTGGCGGTGGATTATATCGCTCCGCGTCTGGTGCTGGTGGGCGATGCTGCCCACGTTGTTCATCCTCTGGCCGGGTTGGGGTTAAATCTTGGTTTGCGCGATGCAGCTGCTTTGGTGGATGTCATTGCGGACGCTCTTCATCTGGGTCTGGATTATGGTACGGTTGATGTGGGTGAAAATTATCAGGCGTGGCGGCGCTTTGACAATCTTACCGCTGCTTTGATGATGGAAGCATTGAACCGCCTGTTTTCAAATTCCTCGCCGGGGTTGCGCCAGATCAGGGACATGGGGCTGGGCCTGGTTGAAAACAGTGCTGCGGCCAAACGATTTTTCATGCGCGAGGCTGCTGGAGCCACCGGGAACCTGCCTAAGCTAATGCGCAGCCCGAATCCAGCCTGACATTCTGTTGGTATTGACTGGAAGGTACAGCAAAATTTACTGAATATTCATGGCGTTTTGAGAGAGTTTGGTAATAATTTTTGCTGGCAGAGGACTTTTCTATGGATAGCGGTGAAGGCAAGGCCTCTTTTCAGGCTTTCAGTCTGGAAGAAACAATTTCTTTATTCGATCATCTGGTCGACCGTCTTCCTGCTCAGACACTTTTTGAAAATGAAAAGCTGAAAGCGCTTTTCGATGCACCAGACAGATTAAAAGGGCCGCTAACAGCCGATCAGCGCAAAAACGCTGAACTGGTGTCGCAACTGGGCGATGTGATTGAACAATTATTGCATGGCGGGGAAGTGAGGGGAAATGGCGATGACGTCACTACCGCTGCGGCACTTCTGGATGAATCCCTCAATGCCATGGCGCAGGGTATGCTCATTCATGACCATGAAAAAATCATCCGGTCAAATCAGCAGATGGCCACAATGCTCGATCTGCCTGCTGCACTGATCGCACCCGGCGCGCTGATGAATGATTTTATCAGCTTTTGTGTGGAGCGCGGTGATGAAGGTGAAAATGCAAACCTTGAAACTGTGCTGCAAAGGTCAAAAGAAAAATGCCTTGCCGGAGAGCCGTTCACGGTAGAGCGCAAAGTTCCCAATGGCAATATCATTGTCGCAAACGTCCAGCCGCGCCAAAACGGTGGCGGGGTGACCACTTATACGGATGTTACCGAAGAGCGCAAACGCCAGCAGGAACTTGAAGATGCCCGCAGCGCTGCCCAGTCGGCCGATCGCGCTAAATCCGAATTTCTTGCCAATATGAGCCATGAAATCAGAACACCGATGAACGGTGTGATGGGGATGGCTGAGTTGCTGGCCCGGACCGAGCTCGATGCGAGGCAAAAGGTCTATGCTGATGTGATTATCAAATCAGGCTCGTCCCTTCTTACCATCATCAATGATATTCTGGATTTTTCCAAGCTTGACGCAAAACAGATGGAGCTTGATCCCTCACCCTTTAAACTTACCGATGCGATTGAAGATGTGGCAACGCTGGTTTCATCGCGTGTGGCCGAAAAAAATCTGGAGCTGATTGTAAGAGTGGATCCAGCCCTTCCCGACATGCTGGTGGGTGATGTTGGTCGTATCCGCCAGATCGTCACCAACTTGATGAGTAATGCGGTCAAGTTTACTGACAAGGGCCATGTTTATGTGGATGTCAGTGGCGGGCCTGCTGCTGGCAGTATGTACAGGTTGCATGTCAAGATCGAGGATACCGGCGTTGGTATTGCCAAAGAAAAATGTGACAATGTCTTTGAAAAATTCAGCCAGGTGGATAATTCCGCCACCAGAAAACATGAAGGCACCGGGCTTGGTCTGGCGATTTCGTCTTCGCTGATTGAGTTGATGGGCGGTGCGATCGGGGTTGAGAGCGCTTTGGGAGAGGGGTCGACTTTCTGGTTTACCATTGAATTGCCGGTGCATCACGATGAGGAAAAACAAAAAAGCGTTCCGCGCGATGTAACCGGATCACATATCCTGATTATCGATGATAATAAGGTAAACCGCGCTATTCTGGAAGAACAGATGGCGGCATGGAAGTTTGCGTGCACATCGTGTGAAGATGGCCGTGCCGGGCTTGATTTTATGCGTGAAGCCATAAAACAGGGTCGCAATATCGATTGCATCGTGCTTGATTATCAGATGCCGGGTATGAGTGGCGGAGATGTTGTCAGGGAAATGAAAGCTGACGGTGTCCTCAAAGAGTTGCCAATTGTCATGCTTACCTCTGTTGACCAGACTGAAGACGGCAGGATGTTTTCATCCCTTGGCATTAACGGGCAGCTGACCAAGCCTGCGCGTTCATCGCTGTTGCTGGAGACCATTATTCAGGCTCTGCAGCAAAACCAGCCTGCCCGGGTAAAACATGATACGCGCAGCCTGGCTTTGGAAAGTGATCATTTGCCACCTGTCGCCGAGATCTCTGCTGCACCCAACATTAAAGCAATCGATATTCTTGTCTGTGAAGACAATGAGGTTAACCAGATTGTCTTTACCCAGATACTTCAGACCACTGATTATTCCTTCAAGATTGCCAAGGATGGCAAGGAGGGTCTGGCTTTTTACAAGACCTATTCGCCCCGACTTGTTTTGATGGATATCTCGATGCCGCATATGAACGGGATGGAGGCGACCAAAGCCATTCGCACGATTGAGGCCGGTAATATGCACACGCCTATTGTTGCGGTAACGGCGCACGCCATCAAGGGTGACATGGAAAAATGCATTGCATCGGGGATGGACGATTATCTTTCCAAGCCGATTTCACCAGACAGGCTAGAAGAAAAAATCCATTATTGGCTGGATAAATCGAAAGCTGATGTTGCTTAAGCGGGATCGGATTACCCAGGGTTACCCGCACCGTCCCGGCCTTGAGGCCGGGACGGTGCGGGTAACAGGGGCCTTCCTGTTTGACTCTTAAATAAGAACAAAGTAAGAACATATGAGTTTAATGAGGTGCTCATATGATACTTGCTGATCTGCGTAAACTGATTGTCGATATCGAAAACAAGTCGGCCACAAGAGTGGCTTCGGCGTCAGGAGAAGATTGTTCACCGTGGTCGTTTGGCGTTGGTGATATTGATCTGGCCCTGCCGGACAGGCGCTTATGTGCGCGCTCCTTACATGATATTTCAGCAACTTCTCCCGGCGACAGGCCGTCAGCGTGCGGGTTTGCGTTTGCTCTCTTGTCGCGATTGCCCCGCAGTGGAGATGTCTTGTGGTGTCAGCTGATTTCAGATGCGTGCGAATATGGCGCACTTTACGGGCCGGGCGTGGGCTGGCTCGGTATTGATCCCGGTCGTATTATTCAGGTGCGGGTGCGCTCGCCAGGTGATCTTGCCTGGGTAATGGAAGAAGCATTGCGCTGTGCCGGTCTCAGGGCTGTTGTCGGCGAAGGGCCAGGTTTGCATTTTACCGCTACCCGGCGACTGGCGCTGGCTTGCGAACAAGCTGGAATTCCCTGTCTTTACGTCAACCTTGATGGGGACATACGCACAAGTGCGGCGACGACCCGGTGGCGGATCAAGGCGGAAGCCGCACCCGGTGAGGAGGTTGACATGCCGGGCCCCGGCGCTGCTGCCTGGTCTTTATCACTCACGCGCTGTCGCGGTGGGTCTACAGGAAAATGGCAGTTGTATTGGAATTATGAGACGTTTTCTTTTCATATGGTTGCCGCATCTGGCGATCGAAAGGTTCCTGCATACCCGGCACCGGCAGGCACAGTCATTGCTTTGCAGCGCGCTGGATGATCGGGATATTTTCTGTCTGGTTGAGACGGGCAACAAAGGCGTGCGCATTCGTGCAGTCAGTACAGGTGCGATGTCTGCAGGTGCCAGAGTGGGCCAGGCTTTAAATGATGCCCGTGCCATCTGCCCGCAACTTGAGAGCCACGCAGCTGAACCGCAGTTGGATGCACAAAGCCTCAAATCCCTGGCGCAATGGTGTGATCGATATTCGCCTTTGGTGGCGTTAATGCAACCGAATGGTATTATTATAGATGTCACGGGGTGTGCACATCTTTTTGGCGGCGAGGCAGCATTGATGGCAGATGTTGCGGTCAGGCTGAAGCGTATGGGGCTTAGTGTCTGCACCGGTCTGGCTGACACGGTTGCAGCGGCGCGGGCTGTGGCATTTTATGGCAGCGGAAAAGCTGCAGGGCGTATTATCCCTGTCGGGGAAATTCCAGCGGCAGTTAATGCTCTGCCCGTTGAAGCTTTGTTTCTGTGTGATGATACCATTGTTCTGCTCAAACGTTTAGGTCTTAAAACCATTGGCTCTGTCGCGGCCATTCCACGCCCTGCTCTGGCGCGGCGGTTTCGATCAAAACAGGTTATGGGTGATATCTGCCTAAAGCTCGATCACCTCTATGGCAAAAGCACGCAAGTCTTTGAGCCGCTTAAACCCGCACCGTCCTATCGCTCGCGCATTGGCTATAGTGAACCTGTGCTTGATATTGTCAGCATTGAACACGGGCTGGATTATCTGCTCAAGGATATGGCGCATCAACTGGAGCGTGACGGCCTTGGCATCCGGGCAATTACCTTAAGCGCATGCCGGGTTGATGGCAGTGTGCGTGCCTTGACGGTCAGGCTTAGTACAGCACAAAGAGAACCTGCACATATTGCAAGATTGTTCAAACAACGCCTTGAGCAGATTGATCCCGGCGAAGGCGTTGATAGTCTTGTTCTGGGCGCTGACAGTGTGCAAAGCCTCAATCCCCACCAGGTAAATCTGGATGGCACGCACACTCAAAAAGGCGAAGAGATTGCAGCCCTGATTGATCGTCTGGCCAATCGTTTGGGGGATACGAATATTTACCGCAGCCAACCCAGATCAAGCCATATTCCTGAGCGCGCACAAACAGCGGTTGTGGCGACAGCTTATCCGTGCTGGACGCAGCAGAAGCTTGAGCGGCCTTTTCGCCTGTTGTTGCGACCTGAGGTTATAACAGCAATCGCCGAGGTGCCTGATGGGCCACCGTTGCAATTTGTCTGGCGCCGGGTCCACCGTCAGGTGGTGCGTGCACGCGGGCCTGAACGCATTGCCCCGGAATGGTGGCTTGAAGGTTCTGCCGGTGAGGAGGTGCGCGATTATTATGAGGTTGAAGATACTCAAGGCCATCGCTACTGGCTCTATCGCGCCGGGCTTTATCAGGACCCTGTTCGCAAGGGTCCGCCCTTATGGTTCGTGCACGGATTGTTTGCATGAATTCATATGTTGAACTTCAGGTGACAACCAACTTCAG
>CAZJUF010000027.1:0-13969 GCA_964549055.1 uncultured Hyphomicrobiales bacterium
ATACAATTGCATAGTTGTTGGAAAAATAATCCTTAAACATAAGTTCCAGATTTGAAATACAAAAACTTACTCGTTTTGCGGAACTACAATCTTTCATGAATGAGAGTGATTTATCATAGTAACCAAGACGAATAAATCTGACGTTGTATTTCTTAATTAGATTGCAAATCAATTCGAGCACTTGCATCTTCTGGTTATCGGCATATCCTGGGAGAAGGTCAGAGCCATGCAAAACAGGCAATTGTGTATGAACAAATGCACTACCCCCTTTCTTTTTTTTCAACTCCAAGATTTTCACATATTTAAGAGCAAATTCGTTGCGGTACTCATGAATCACATCTTTGTTAAAAATAGCTGCAGATATAGCAGTGTACGGACCTCTTTCTCCGGTTCCATATTGTTCATCGACGAAAACAAAGTCCATCTCTCGAATTCCTAGCTTTATCGCTGATCGCCCTAGATTGGATGCAATATAGGGTAGCCAATTCCTAAACCGTGAGTCTTGCCGCCACGCTGTTCTTTTTTTGCACTTTATATATTTTGATATCGTGAAGCAATTGCGATCCCTTGGGGCCGCTATTCATTCTGGAAAGAGTCCGGAAAGGGTCAAAACCAGACTTTTCTCATTCAAAGATCAACGGCAGCAAAGTCCGCATTGCTGCCATCGGCATTTTTGTCTGATTATTCAATATTTCGATTAGATATACAAATTAGTTCCATAATTTCATGCAGTTACAGAGTTTTGAAGCCTGTCAAAAGCGAACCCTTATTTGGTGGTGGTAGAAAATGATCTGGATTGCAGGCTTCTTTGTCGTAGCGGTGGTTATGAGGTTTTATCTGAAGGCACCTTTGGCATAGAGCTGCCAGAACAGTTTTGGTGCTGATAAAATGGGGTGGCGGCGTTGCCATGGCGTCAAATTGACCTCAACACCGGAATGACGAGTGATTTTCCAGGCAAGATAATCCGCGCCACCATCAAAGGTGAAGGCGGCTTTGATCAGACGCAAAACTGACAGGGTTTTACCGATGATCCGCCGCTGGCGCCAGCCGGAATTGTCAGCTGTTGAGGAGGCTGGTTTTTGCGATGTTGCATAGATGGCATCATGCAGAGCTTCATAATAGTCGAGATTGGCGTTGACGATCGCAGCTGCACGGTTGGAACGTTCCGAACGCAATTCTGTTTTATAGGTTTGCGACAGGATTTCTATCCACTTGGCATGAGCGGAAGCTGAAGGGGCAAGTTTTTCAGCTTCGCTCAAGGTGGTGGTGACGGCTGTCATCAAAGCGTCAATTACTTTATTTCTCGTGACGTCATCGCGGACATAAATCAACGCGGCAGGTTGGCAAAAGCGTGCCCAAAAGTAGGGGTTTTTGGTGTTCGGGGATACTTTTTTACCAAACTGGGTGAGGCAGACAACAGCATATTTGCAGCGGATGATCTGGCCGTTATATGAACATTCCTGATAATAAACATTGGGTGGTAACAGCCGGTTGCCAATTCGGGAAAATACGTTTTTGTGGGTCGATCGGTAGTTTTCAACAATGACATAAAAGTCTACTAACGTGTCGGCTACATGTTCGCCACGCAGACACGAGCCATAGCCCAGAATTGCCAAAACCGAGACTTCGTGGCGGGCACGTATGGTGGCGGCAATGGCTTCAATTTCGGCAACCACAGGTTTCGATGATGTGGCTTCGATGATGTTGCGAAGTTTGTTATTTTGCATTGGCGGCCATTTGTATCAGAGTTTTAAAAAACTGAATTGCGGCCCCAGCGACAATTGCAAAGGCTCATTTTCAGGTGGTATGACAATTTCACCGTCAAGTATGCAATCCGTCATTGTTTGGAACGACACTTGGTGGGCCGAAAAACTGTCATAGCCCGGCTCGGTAATTTGCCTGTGTTTATCACCATAAAGCACCGGGATTAACATGCGCAGGGGTTTTTGTACCGGATAGGCAATAAGTGTCGTTTTCAGCGCGTTTTCACTCTGGTTCCAGAATGGCCGGCAATTGGCGATAAGGTGCTCCAAAGTCGTAATCGATAACAAAAGCTGCTGGCTGTCAGCTCTGGTTTTGCCATCGGCCACCAGGTTTAGATCGTATCCCTGCACGATCCGGTCAGGGTCGCTGCCGCTACGCCCGAGCACGTTTGAGACCCAGGAACCCAACAAAGTGAGGGCGGGACCAAGGTCGCCTCTGAACCCCATGGCGTGGACATCTTTCTGGCACTTGAGCACGGCGCGGTGTACGGCACCCCAGCCAAAATACATGCCATGGAGGGGAATGCCGTTAGCTGGATTGGCAATTCTTATAGTGTGACGCTTTTCAATTTCACAAGGTAAACTAGAGGGCAAATCAGTAACGCCATGACTGGCGATCGCTGTGATGAGGCGGTCGGATTTTGACAATGAGGCAATGCTGGTATCCTTGGCGGTCATGTTGGTGGTGCCATGGGGTAACAGGATCAGGGTTGGCTGGTGCTGGAAGTGGTTGCCTTCAGCCAGATGGGTGAGGACTGCCTGAATGGTACCGTCGCCGCCGCTAATGACCAGGTGGTCACATTGTTTTTGCGCCAGACGCGCGATTATCTGCGACAGGGTGGCAAAATCTTCCAGAAACTCGGTTTCAGCATAGATTGACAATTTTTCCAGACTTTTTCGCACTCGTTTGGAGTGGTGGTAAGTTCTGGCTTTTGGGTTGATGATCAGTCCAATTGTCATCGACAGTCTCTAGGGTTTGGTTAACCAGGAGGAAAGTGGCCCGTTTTTGCGCGTTTCCCACCAGGCCTGCACAAGTTGCAGGCTATGGAGGCCAAGACATATGGCAGTCCAGGCTGCGACAGCATAGAGGCCATAATCGGGACGTCCAGCGATTACTGATAGTGTGAGAATGGCGAGATTGGGGTTTCGCCGTGCGGTGATCTGGCGAAAAAATGTATCAACAGGGCGCCAGATATGAATTTCTATGCCAAAAGCCATAATGGCCAAGCCTTCAATCAGACGCTGAAGAACATAACCGCCGATAATCACTGCCAATAACCAGTATATGGTTTGTGAAGTGAAATCAGTACCGGCAACGCCCAAGCCCGCCGCCCAGGCCCAATACCAAAATGGCGGGTGAATTAGATCGATACCATGATCAAAGACATTGCCCCACGGGCTCGATGTCAGGGTGACACGGGCAAGTTTGCCATCAACGGTGTCGAGGAAAGTCATCATCCAGGCAGCCGCCAGACCCCAGCCATAATTGCCCTGCATGAACAGAAAAAACGCGAGAACCACCATGACAGCACTTAAACTTGTGACCATATTGGGGGTGATGCCGATGGGAGCGATTAATCTGGTGGTGTGGTAAGTGGGATGGGGCCACAGGTGTTTGGTAATGAAATCTGTCGCGCCTTTATAGGTGCCCATGAAAATTCTCCACAGCACATCGGATGAATTTTCATCAGTAATTACAAGAGCATATGGCGTTTCACGTTTTCGCAAAGCTTTCCAGTAGCTTGCGTCAAGGTCGCCGGGAGACTGGATTTTCACACCTGGCAGCTCGGATTTATCTTCACTTTTGATGGCGCTGGCTGTTTTGCAGCCGTTTTCAGCACTGACATGGGCCGCAACAGGCACGGTGTCTCCTGATCCATTGCCCAGTATCATCAGGTTTTCACTCGCAACCAGATGTTCAGTCAGGGGGACGTCCAAAACCGCATCACCGCGCACGAGTATAACCGGGCCGGTGTTTTCGACCAGGTCACTTTCGGTAATAATATTTTTGATACCGGCACGGTTGAAGGCACGCTCAAATCTTGTCGCAGGGCTCATGCCCCACAGCTGCACATTGCTGTGACCGAGAATGCACAGGCTTATTGTTTCTGAGGTGCTGGCAGACGGCAAGCTATCCTCTGCCAGGTTTTGAGCGTTTTTCGTCAAACTTTTTTGAACTTTCTTTTACCCTTTATACCACCAAGTTCACAAGGTCTCATAGTTTATTGCAATCGATCCTGCAATACCTGTGAATATGAGTGGTGGCATCCAGCCAGCTGCCCACGGTGGTAAAATCCCCAATTCACCCATGGTAAGCGTTATGCCATCAAAGATAAAATAACCAAACCCCATACCGATGCCGACGGCAAACAGCATGCCCAATCCGCCACCGCGCCGGAACCTGTGCGCGAGGGGAATGGCGATGAATAACATTAAAATACCAGTGGTGAGCGAGGCCAGACGTTTTTGTATCCAGGTGGAATAAACATGCGCCGGTCTGAGGCCGAAGCCTGAATTATCGACGAAATACAACAGGTCAGCTATCGACATTTCTTCCGGGTCGCCTTTGCGTGGACCGGTAGCCGCCGGGCGCATCAAGCCGGTATAGATCATCTGATCCACTTGCGTTGGCGGCAGGTTTTCGCGGCTGTAAATGGTTACATTTGTTAAAAGCCAGCGTTGGCCGCGCTGTTCGGCGGTGTCAGCCATTATCTGCTCTTGCAAAATACCATCGCTATCGCGGCGAAAAACAGTGACTTGCGATAATTTGGTGGTGGAGACGTTGGTTGATACGGCGCGGATGATATCTTTGCCAGAACGCATCCAGATTGGATCTTTCGAACCAACAGAAAGCTTTTTGCTACTGTAATCACCGATCGCCCATTGGTTCAGTACAGGCGCTGCCATTGGCACTGCGCGATCAACCAGGGCAAAATGAAAAATGCCCAATCCCACCGCCACCGGCATCAGGGCCATTAACAAACGATATTGCGAAACACCTGCCCCCCAGATTGCCACAAGTTCACTGTTTCTGCTGATTTCGGTCAGCATTAACAACAGGGCGATCAAAATTGAAATCAATATAAACTGGGAAGCGATGCCGGGCGCGCGCAGCATGGCATAATACCAGATGCCGGACAATTTGCCGTCATTGACCAATAAAATGTCATCAGCGTAAGTGACGATATCGAGAGAGAGAACGAAAATTGTCACGCCAAAAAGGATCAGGAAAAACCGGGAGAGAAAGAGTTTTGACAATAACACGGCGAGAGTGGTCATTGTTTTTCCTCCGCTGTTTTGTAAAAGCGGGAAAACAATTGACGGAAATAATCGTTAATAACATCTACCACCAGTTCCAGCCTGTCCGGTGTCAGCGACATGGCGGTGCGGTAAAACCGCCAAAACGAAAATGCTGCCAGAACCAGATATGGTACCCACAGGGCGAAAAACGGAGACGCGCCTTCAACCCGGATGGCGAGCGCACCTTGCTCAATTATCTCATTGTAGGCGATCAGAATAATCAAAACTATGCCAAAGCGATAGGGTCTTTGGTCTCGTCGTCGCCCAATGGAAAACGGTATCGCCAGAAACGGTAATATCAATATCGTCATTATGAGGATAATGCGTCGATAGAACTCGGAATTAAGAGCATTGTTGGTAATTTTGCCGGATGTTTTGGAAAGAGCGCCCCATAGCTCAGGTATGGTGAATTCGCGCTGATCGACGCCGCGAATACGAAAAGCTGCCTTGCTGACTTCGCCGAGCGGGGTGTCGATTATTTTGAATTCAGCGACGTCGTGACCCGGCTTGGGCTCTTCTTTGGGGGTCCAGTATTTACCGTTTATCTTCAACCTGTGACCGCCTTCAAGTCTTAAAACCGGCCTGTCTTCCTGATTGATTTCAATAAGTGCACCTTGCGACGCGGTAACGGTTTCGCTGCCTTTGTCACCGGCATCTTCGTACATAAAGATACGTTTGAATTTATTGTTGCCGCGCGAGAGTTCATCGAGAATGAAGGTGCGTTTTCCCACCCGCATAAAAACCCCTTCTTCGGCAAGATAGAAGACATCGACACTTTTGATTGAATTTACAACGGCGCGATAAAGATAGCGCGAATGGGGCTGAATAAAGCCAAAAATGATAATGGCAACAAGTGAAAGCAGGCAGGATAAGATAATAACCGGTTTTGCAATCTGGTGCAGGCCGTAGCCCGCTGCCAAAAACGCATCCAGCTCACTGTTTTTACTCAGGCGGCTAAAGCCAAACAGCAGGCCTAAAAACAAGGCACCCGGCAATGCGATGCCGAGATAATGCGGGGCGAGGTACGTTAGCATTTCAAAGATGAGACTGAATGATTTTTTCTTACCCAAAGTAAGGTCGAGCAATCGAACCAGACGCTCCGATAACAGCAATGCCAGGCCAATACCAATCGCGCTCAACATTGGCGGTGTCACCTGGGCTAGAATGTATCTGCTGGTCGTGGTGGACATAGAATACTAACGATCACTTACTTCATTTGGCTCTAATGGGTCCAAAATTTTTTAATCTCGGACAATAGCGGTGACATGAGGCCATTATCAAGATCAATGTTGGCACTTAGATCGGGTGCTGCGGGCCAACCTTCGTCTGGAAATTCACATCCATTGAACATTTGGGATGAACTATAGCGTGGCAATACATGAAAATGTACGTTGGGGTCTACCATCATCAGCATAATATAGTTTATTTTTTCAAAGCTGCGAAAGGCTTTAAGGCTCGATTCAATCTCCTGGGTGACAGTTTTCAACTCGCTAAAGGCTTCTTGAGAAATCTGTGAAAAAGCCGTTTCGTCTTGCTTGCAGACAAGCACAAGAGAACCCAGCGTTGGTTGCTGCGGCCGCAACAAGACACACCAGTGATCGTATTCCTTGATCAAAGTGCTCGGGTAACCGAACTTAAGCTGGGTGGCATTCGCCATATTCTGTCTCGCTTTCTATTTTAGTTAAGCTTATTGCCAGTTGAAAGTGTTCAGATTCTGGCGATATCCGGTTTGGGCTTAATCTTGGGGTAGGGGGCTGTTGTCTTCAAAACCGGCTTCATCTAGCGACAGCGCGCGCATGGTGGCGTTTATGGACCAGTTTTGGTGGGTTTTTTCGATTTCAAAAAGATAATAGCATGCTGGCGGTTTGTGTTTTTTTGTAACCATGGAGGCCGAAGGAACGCCGTAGACGGGAATTGCTGTATCGGGGCCAGGTGTGGTTTGAAACATATGGGTGTGGTTATGACCGTGCAGGACCAGTTCAGCACCGCAGCTTTTAAGAACGTCTTTAAAATCATCCGCATCCCACAAGGCTTTGCGCCAGCGGTTTTGTCCCGGCAGTGGCGGGTGGTGGATCATAATGATGCGGCACAAGTTCTGGTGACCTAAATCACGCAGAATGTTTTCCAGCGCATCGAGCTGGTCTTTGCCGATGCGGCCGCCGGCAACAAACGGTAATGTTGGAATGGCAGTGGAAACGCCGATGAGGGCAATATCATCAAAACGGCGAACATAGGGGAAATCCCCGGCAAAGCAGCGGGTTTGGTGCTGGTTTGGTATGTTTCCGGTCATGTAAGAGTGCCAGCGTTCAATTCCTTTATTCCGCGATACCGGCACATAAGCGTCATGATTTCCGGGAACAACACTGATCCAGTCGCCGGGGCCGAAGTTTTCAAGCCATCGTTGTGCCTGAGAAAACTCTGCCTCAAGAGCAATATTGACCAGATCACCGGTAATAGCGACGTGATCGGGTTTAATAGCGATGATGTCACGAACCATTAGATCGATTATTTCGCGGGCGTGCATGGTCTGACGATTGTGGCGCCATGATAAATACCCGCTAAGGCGTTTACCCAATAACTCTGCCAGCGCGGGTCGGGGCAGCGGGGCCAGATGAACGTCAGATAAGTGGGCTAATAAAAACATATTGTATCATCTGCATCTTCTTATGGGGTCATGGGGTGGGGCTGTTGACTTAGCCAAACTGAAATGTCATTGAAGGCATTCCGGGTTATATATATACGAAAAAGGTTGAGTATTGTGAAAGTAGTCATTTTGGCAGCGGGGCAGGGTAAACGCCTTCTGCCTTTGACAGAAGATATTCCAAAATGTCTGCTGGATATAGGGGGGCGGCGTTTGCTGGAACGGCAGATTGAAGCCTTTGCTGCTTGTGACGTCAGTGAAATTGTGGTGATTACCGGCTACGGTGCCGTTCAGGTTGACGAAGTGCTCGATCAATTGCGTGACACTGTGCCGAATGTTGTGTTGAAAACCACGTTTAATCCGTTTTTTGGCGTTTCCGATAATCTCGCCAGTTGCTGGATGGCGCGCCATGAAATGGACCAGGATTTCATTTTGGTCAATGGGGACAATCTGTTTCAGGCAGATATGGTCAAACAGCTTCTCAAAGCACCTGACGCCCCCATCACCATGGCGATTGCACATAAGCAAAAATATGACAATGACGATATGAAAGTCATGCTCGATGGGGCGCGGTTGACGGAAATCGGCAAAACCCTGCCAGTGGATACGGTAAATGCCGAATCCATCGGCATGTCGCTGTTTCGCGGGGATGGTCCGATGATTTATCGTCGCGCACTGGAAGAAGCGATGCTGGAGGCTACAGGGTTGCGGCAATGGTATTTGTCCGTGATCAATTCCCTGGCCAAACAGGTAAGCGTTATGACGCAACCGGTTGATGGTATTGAATGGTGCGAAGTTGATTTTCCCGCTGATTTGCAGCAGGCAAGGCATCTGGTTGCCAACTGGTAAAGCTCTAGTTTTTTTCGTTCCCGGCTATTTCGGTGCTGCGCACCGAGCCTGCCCATGCTGGAAGCATGTCTGCGACATGGCGCGACGCAGGAGCGCCGGGCAGCGCTTGCTGCCTTGTGGTGTTTCCATTAAAAACAGATATGCTTTAGCGGCGTTTTTTCAGCAGTCTGGTTACCAGTTTGTAGTCTTCGGGTTTGTCGACGTCTATGGCAGCCTCACCCCAGGGCAAAATGACGGCTTTGGCCTGGACGTCGAGTAACTTTGACATGTTTTCAAGACCATCTTTAAGGGTCAGGCGGCCAAACAGATATTTGACTAAAACAACGATACTGAACATTCTGGCCAATGCCAGGGGACGCTTTCGTTGCTTGTCAACCTTGTGCCAGAAACGCACGGCGTTCATGGCTTTTTCGCTATTCAGATAAAAAAGATTGCAGCCGGAAAATTCGCCGTCGCGAAACTTGAAATAGGTGCGCTTGACGGTGCGGTCGACATTTTCAACATCTGCCCGACCGGCCAGACCAACGACGATATCGCCTCCAGTGGCTTGTGCATGACGGAGGAAATGTTCAACCATCTGCGGGGTTAGCAGGGGATGATCAGCAGTGGTGACCAGAAGTGGAAAAGGCTGGTCCATCTGTTTGATGGCGGCAGCCACGCTTTTGGGGGCGCTGTCGGCGCTTTGGAACACCTCCAGGTGATCCAGACCGGGAATTTCCTTCAGCACATCGCTGTCGTCTATGGAAACGCCAATTGAGCTGATCTCACTTACGACTTTCAGGGTTTGGACGACACGCACCAGCATTGGAATAGCATTGATTTTAATCAGGCATTTGTGTTCTGCCTTGAAGGCGCGCGCCATCGGATCATCCGGGCCACGCGCTGCGGCCATTATCAACGCGGTGAATTTGGTGCCGGAGCTCATGTCAGTCTATACCCTGCTTACAATGTGCGTTCGTAGATACGATAGGTTTTATAGGGCTTTGCTCCCATGGCTTCAAGCATATGACGCATGGGCATATTGTCTTCGAGTATCCAGGACATCTCACATTTTTGCGTACCGCGTCCGTGGTGATAGTCTCTGAGTTCATTGATCATAATGAAAGCCAGGGCCGCACCCTTGGTGGTGTTCTGGTGTTTTTTGCGCACACCCATCAACAACAGGCGCACGGATTTTGGTGGCCTTATGATAATACGCCAAAGAATTTTCAACCAGCCAAACGGAAAAATCTTACCGTTAAGATCATTAATGGCATCGTTCAGATTGGGCAAAGTGACCGCCATCGCCTGGGGTTCGCCATCGATACTGGCGATTGTAACGTAACCTTCTCTCACCAGCATTTTTAAATTTTTGCCGAGCATATCAATCTCAGGCTTGGTCATGGGAACATAGCCCCAGTTGTCGCTCCAGGCTTCGGTGAATATGTCGATAATGATCGCCAGATCCCGATCCAGGTTCTTTTTGTCCAGCGCGCGAACGCTGAGACCCGGGGTCTTCTTTATGCGTTTTATCAGAGCTGCGGCAGGGCTGAAATCGCCGGTTTCCAGGTTGTAATCATAAGCCAGAACGTCTTTGGTCTTGGCAAAGCCGAGGCGTTCAATATGGCAGGCATAATAAGGCATGGCATGACCCATCATCAACGAAGGCGGGGTATCAAACCCATCGACCAGAAGACCGACTTCGTCATTGATGGACAGGCTGAACGGGCCTTGTATGTGTTTCATGCCGCGGCTTTTCAGCCAGTCGGTGGCAACAGCTAGCAATTGGTCAAAGACAGCTGCATCATCAATAGCGTCAAGAAAGCCGAATTGACCAATTTTGGTCGGAAACAGCTCCTGATGAATGCTGCAAATCTGTGCCGAAATGCGGCCAACGGGCTCACCTGCCTTGAAGGCCACCCAGAAGGCTGCTTCGGCATGATCAAAGAAGGGGTTCTTTTTGGGGTCAAGATGTTCGAGGCGTTCAAAGAACAGCTGTGGCACCCAGTTTTTGTCGGTGGCAAAGACCTTGAATGGCACCCGCAGGAAAGCCATTTTGTCAGCTTTGGTAACGACTTTCCGGATTTTGATTTCGCCAATTTCTGCAGATGGAGGGGTCATGCCGGGATTTTTTTATCATCAGATTGTTGCAGAAGGCGCACTTTACCGTTGCCAACTTCATACAGATTGTCAGCGATGTTTGACCAAATGGGGCGATGGGTGATGGACAGCACCGTAAATTCATGCCCCAGAGATTTGATGTTGTTACAGATTTCAAGCTCGGTTTCAGGATCAAGAGCGCTGGTGACTTCATCCAGAATGAGCAATTGAGGGTTGGATATCAAGGCGCGGGCAAGGGCTATGCGCTGGCGCTGGCCACCGGATATCTTGGCGCCGTGTTCGCCCACTACCGTCTGCATTTTTTCCGGCAGGCTGGCGATGAATTCCCATGCTCCCGCCTTGCGCAAGGCTGTCTCCACATGGCTGTCATCGTATTCGGTGTCGCCGAGGGTTACATTGGCAAATACCGTGTCGTGGAACAACGTCAGTTCCTGTGGCACGTAACCGATCATTTTACGCCATTTTGCGATCGAAATAGTGTCGAGAAGATCGCCATCAATTCGTATTTCGCCAGATTGTGCCCGATAAAAACCAATGACCAGGTCAACGATGGTGGTTTTACCGCTGCCCGATGGACCTCTTAGAACGGTGATTTCTCCTGCTGGTATTTCCAGGTTCAACTGGTCGAGCACGGGTAAATCTTCGTATTTGAATGTTACATCGCGAAGGGTGATAGCTTTGGTCAAAGTGGGGGTTTTGGTGCCAGGGCGCTGTTCAGCCTGAGCACCCGAAGCATCAATCAGGTCGTGCACTGACCAATAGGCGCTCTCAAACTCAACGGCTTTTTGTAAAAACCGCTGCATTTTGCCGGTGATAGAGACCATTTGATAAGAGATAATTCCCATGATGCCGATTTCGGCAACCGGAATGTCCCAGACTTCTCTGGAAAAATACAATGCCGTGCCCAGTGAGATAAACGTTATGATTTCTTCGCCGTAAAAGCGGCCATTCTGGGCCATGACCTGGCCGCGGAGTGCGCGTTTTAACCCGGCGATCTTGTTGTTGAACAGAACTGAAAAACTGTCATAACGCGCCATGGCTTTAAGTGGCTTGATGTTGTTGAGCGTGTCTGACAGATAGGTGACAAGATCAGATGTTCGCCGGGTCTGGCGGGCACCGGTAATGCGCGACAGTTTTATCAAAACCCCCAGCGACAGGGCAATTGTCAGGCCAATCGTCAAGCCAATTGCCGCCAGTTTCCACGACAGCATTAAGGCGACAGCGACATAAGACAATCCCTGGATGCCAAAGGCGATGAAGCGGGCGGCAACCATGTAGGCTGCACCGGCACGCGTTGCATCATTGCTGACGGCATTGGCGATGCGCCCGATACGTTGCCCGGTGAAGTAGCCCCAGCGGGCATTCATGAGATTGTCGATTAAGGTGGCGCGCATGGAGGTTGCAACTTCGGAAACCTGAAATCCCACATAGGTCAGCGCTATAAATGCAAGCAGTGACTTCAAAACCATGAACCCGGTCATGATGATGATCAAATTGAGAAAACTGGGTTCAATTCCCAGCCCCGTCAAAGTGTTCTGGACAAGCAGGTTTGCTGTGGAAGAGTTTTCCTGAACACCGCCGGTCATTTGGGAAATCGCCGGTAGCAGGGTCATAATGCCAAGTGCTTCGGCAAACCCGGCAAGCGTTAAACACAGAAGGACAAGGAATGGTTTTGTCTGTTGGGCGTGAAAGAATATTTTCAGGGTGCTGCGCATTGATTGTACATAAAGCCTTTTGTTTTAAAAATCAAAGCTGCAAAAAAGCGCCCTAATCGCGTTCGCTCAGGTTTTCCATATTGGCGTTTGCCCGTTTCATTGCTGCTTCAAAACGGTCTTCGTGAATCGCCATATTCTTTTTGGGTTCCTGATAAAATGCAGTCATGCGCATCAGCATCAAAAATGTGTTGTTGATCAATCTCCCCCACCATTTCATCGGCCGGTCGAAATCGACAATGAGGATAACACGCTCTTCATCTGTGTCGTTCCAGACTTCATGATCGAAGGTATCATCAATGATAAACCCCTTGCCGGCTACCCATGGTCGAATTTCCTTGCCGACGCGAATGCGGCATTTATCATGTTCTTTGGGGATTATGAGGCCGAGATGATAGCGTAAAATTCCTTTGGTGACGCCACGGTGATGGGGAATATGATACCCCGGTGCCAGAATGGAGAACCAGGCGGTTTGAAGATTTTCAGTGGGGGCAATCACTTTGGAGGTAAACGGGGCCTGGCTTGAATTTTTTACAAATGGAGTGCCAAATCCATAAAGGAAAAAGGTGCGCCAGTTGCCGTCAATGGCGAGCTTGTGTTGATCGGGCGAAACTTCCTGAAAACCCGGAATGGCTTCGCGTTGTTGCAGAATTACCCGAACTTCGTCCACAATCTTCTCCCAGTTCTTTTCAATTTCCAGAAGCTGGGGGAATTCAGTAGTTTCTGCGAAAGGCTTATTGTCGACCAGAGAGGCTTTGGCGAGTGTCTTTTCAAGACCATAGATAAGCTTTTTACCGTATTTTTTTATTTTTTTCCGGCGATATTTTTTTAAACGGCTCAAAGGACCCAAGCCGCTTTCATTTGAAGGAACTGATGACATTTTCAACCTCAATTATCGACACGAAGCTGTCCCCAGGTTCCAGCACTAACGCTTCAGTATTCCACCCAAACGCCTTTGATATTACAGGGTTCTAATAGCAGATTTAAGTCTGCGTGCAAATGATTCAATACGACTGTGAGTTAGTCCTGGCCCGCGATAATATTGTGTTCAGGACCGAAGGGGAACCTGGTTATATTTTCGGCATCGTTCTCACCGACCACCAGAATGTCATGTTCACGATACCCGCCGGCACCGGCCATGCCCTGAGGCAGGGTGATCATCGGCTCCATTGATACAACCATATTAGGCTCGATAATGGTGTCGATGTCTTCGCGCAACTCAAGCGCTGCTTCACGGCCATAATAGTGCGATAAAACGCCGAAGGAATGGCCATAACCAAAGGTGCGGTATTGCAGGAGATCATGCTCGGCAAATATTTCGTTGAGTTCACGGGCTATGTCGCTGCACCTGGCACCAGGGCGGATCAGTTCGAGGCCGCGGCGATGAACCTTGCAATTTATCTGCCATAATTTAAGTGAGGCATCATCGACGTGATCAAAAAACAGCGTTCTTTCCAGCGCTGTGTAATAGCCTGAAATCATCGAAAAACAATTGAGGCTGAGAATGTCACCTTTTTTCACCGCGCGTGTGGTCAGGGGATTGTGGGCACCATCGGTGTTTATGCCGGACTGGAACCAGGTCCAGGTGTCCATCAGGTCGGAAT
>CAZJUF010000028.1:0-13774 GCA_964549055.1 uncultured Hyphomicrobiales bacterium
AGGCATAGACAATATTGACCACCAGCAGGAAGAATGTGGTCGGTGTAATCAGCGGGAAAATGATTGTCCAGAACCGCCGCGCCGGTCCTGCCCCGTCAATCGCTGCCGCTTCAATAAGGGACTTGGGGATCGACTGCATGGCGGCGAGGAAAAACAGGAAATTATAACTCACCTGTTTCCATGCGGCAGCCACAATCACCAGGAACATGGCTTCACCACCATTGAGTTTATGGTTCCAGTCATAGCCAAAGGCATCAAGCGCGTAAGCGATGATGCCAAGGGTGGGATCAAACATAAACAGCCACAAGGCACCGGCAATAACCGGGGCAACCGCATAGGGCCAGATCAACATGGTGCGATAGGCTAAAGTGGCCTTGACCACCCGGTCGGCCATTCCCGCCAACACCAGTGCTATCGACATTGATGAGCCTGCGACCATAAAGGAGAAAAAAGCGGTGCGCTTGAAAGCGCCAAAATAAAGATCGTCGGAGAAAAGTTCTTCGAAATTTTCAAACCAGACGAACTTGCTGCTCAGACCAAATGGGTCTTCGACCAGCAGGGATTGGTAAAGCGCCTGACTGGCGGGCCAGAAGAAAAACACAAGAGTTACGATGATTTGCGGCGTCACCAGCAAATAAGGCAGATATGAAGGTTTAAAATGAACGCGTTTGAGCATACAGAAATCTCACCCGGGCCGGAGGTGCGATTAAGCACCTCCAGCCGTTAGTGAGGGTCGGTTACTTGTTGGCTTTTTCGAACTTGCGCAACAACTTGTTGCCGCGTGCAGCTGCGTCATCGAGACCTTGAGAAGCTGTTTTTGACCCGTTCCAGATTGCTTCCATTTCTTCATTGATAATATCGCGGATTTGCACGAAATTACCAAACCGCAGCCCTTTTGAATTGGGCGTTGGCGTATTCAGACTGAGCTGTTTGATAGCTGTATCGGTACCGGGATTTTTCTCATAAAACCCTTGTTCCTTGCTCAAAACCGCCGCAGGCGTCGTAATCGGCACATAGCCGGTTTCCTGATGCCACCAGGCCTGAACCTTGGCGCTGGACAGATAGCTCATGAACTCGGCTGTGCCTTTGTAGCTTTCCTTGCTTTTACCTTTGAGCACCCACAGGGTGGCGCCGCCGATAATTGAATTTTGAGCTTTTTTGGTAACACTCGTATCAATTGGCAACATGGCCTGACCAAAATTGAATTTGGCCTGTTTCTTGATCGAGCCATAGTACGCCGAAGAATTAATCCACATGGCACATTCACCATTGGTGAATTTGGGCAGGCTGTCGCCGCGGCGGCCACCATAGACAAAAATTTTGTCCTTCTGCCATGAAGCAATCTTGCCGATAATGCCTTTGACCTTGTCATTGTTGAAGGTGAATTCGGTATCAAGACCGGCAAAGCCGTTTTCTTTGGTGCCGATTGCCAGATTATTCCAGGCTGAGTAATTCTCGATCATCACCCACGATTGCCAACCGAACGAAAATCCGCACTTGCCACCGGATGCCAGCACTTTTTCTGAAGCGGTTTTCATTTCATCCCAGGTCGTCGGCACCGAAGCACCGGCTTTTTCCAAAGCATCCTTATTGTACCATAAAACCGGCGTGGATGAATTGAACGGCATGGAGAGGAGATCACCTTTGGGGGTCTGATAATACGAGATAACCGCAGGCAGGTAGATCGATTTATCAAGTTTAATGCCGGCATCTTTCATCAGATCTTCAATTGGGTAGACGGCACCTTTGGCCGCCATCATGGTGGCGGTACCGACTTCAAACACCTGAACAATATTGGGTTGTTTTTTAGCGCGGAAGGCTGCAATCGCTGCCGTCATGGTTTCGGTATAATTGCCCTTGTAGACAGGTACGACTTTATATTTTGATTGCGTCGCATTAAAATCAGCAGCAATTTTATTGACCCGTTCGCCGTTGGCACCACCCATTGCGTGCCACCATTGAATTTCAGTTGCCGCAAACGCCGAACCGGCAGCAAGGCTCAAGGTTAGTGCGCTGGTGGCTAATATTATTTTTTTGTACATGATACATTCTCTCCCATTGAATATTTTCTTTATAAAGTGAAAAATCTTGAATATCCGTCTTTAGATGCAGTCTATGTAAGCCTATCGAATATTACAAGTAGCCTCACACCGGCGCATACGGGTAGGTGGGCTTTATCTCGGCATTGTGATCCAAAAGGTGATAATGCACATGATTGAAGCGGTTTTTGCAGGAATAAAACAAGATGATCGATATCGTAAACGAAGTAAAACAGGCCGACAAACGCATCCACGGCCATATTCGAAAAACCTATCTCGAGCACTCAGCCAGCTATAGCGAAAAAACCGGGGCCGATGTATTTTTCAAACTGGAAAACCTGCAACATACGGGCTCTTTCAAGGCGCGGGGAGCCTTAAACAAGATCCTGTCGTTGAGTGAAAAAGAACGTGCGCGCGGTGTGGTAACAGCCTCCAGCGGCAATCATGGTGCGGCAACCTCCTTTGCCCTGTCACAAATCGATTGTAGCGGTATCGTGTTTTTGCCGGAAAATGCGTCCCCGGCGAAAATTGATGCTATTCGCAGACTGGGAGCGGAAATACGTTTTCATGGTACTGATTCCGGCAAAACCGAACTTGCCGCCATTGAATTTGCCAGAGAAAACAACCGTACCTGGGTTTCACCTTACAATGATGCCACAATCATCGGCGGACAGGGCACCATTGGCATTGAGCTGGTTGAACAGCATGAAAAACTCGATGCCGTGTTCATAGCGGTTGGTGGTGGCGGGTTGATATCGGGTGTTTCATCTTACCTCAAATCGGTGTGGCCTGACGTGAAGATGATTGGCGTTTCACCTGAAAATTCCGCGGTGATGATGAAATCGGTGGAAGCGGGCGAAATCCTCGACATCCCCTCTTTGGATACATTGTCAGACGGCAGTGCCGGTGGCATTGAACCAGGCACGATAACATTTCCACTTGCCTGTGATCTGGTTGATCAATGGGTGAGTGTTAGCGAAGATGAAATCGCCACGGAATTGAAAGATTTTATGGGCCTGCACCACCAGATGATTGAAGGTGCTGCAGCCGCCGCCATTGCCGGCTTCACCAAAACGGCCGCGCAGTGGAAAGGCAAATCAGTGGCTATCATCATCTGCGGCGCCAATATTTCACTTGAAAAACTGGTAAAGGTACTGGCCCCGGAATAAATTCAGCCGCCCGCCACACTAAGCGTTTGCCCGGTAATCCAGCCCGCATGATCAGAAGCAAAAAACATGACGGCATTGGAAATGTCATCAGGCGTGCCAAGGCGCTTTAAGGTTATGCTTTCAACCAGAGCCTTCTGGCCGTCTTCTCCGTATGCATCCCATTGTTTTTCGGTCGACGGATTGGACCGGATGAAACCCGGTGCAATGGAGTTGACATTGATGTTATGTGCACCCAGTTCCTGCGCCAATTGCCGGGTCAGTCCTATCAGGGCCGCTTTGGCCGCGGCGTAGGCCTGAATGCCGGTAAGCGATGTTGTTATGCCTGCGCGGCTTGAAATATTGATTATCCTGCCGCCGCCAGCAGCTTTCATGCCCGGTGTTATCGCCTGAATGCAGTTGAATGCTCCGGTCACATTAATATCAAAAAGTGCCTGCCACTGTGCCGGTGTAACCTGTTCCAGCGGTTGGGCGGCCTGGCCCCCAACACCGCCGGCACAATTGATCAGGATATCCACGTGGCCTTTGTCAGTTGTGATTTTCTCAATGACAGTATTGATCGCCAGATGGTCGGTAATATCCATGGTGCACACACGGCACTTGCCTTCAGCCTCGCGCCCGGTTGTTTCCAGGGCGGCAGCATTGATGTCACACGCCCATACTGCTGCTCCGCGGGCACTGAAAGCGTGAGCAATTGAACGACCCAGCCCATGACCTGCACCGGTGACCATGACAGTTTTGTTGGTAAAATCGATTTTCACACGTTTTCCTGACCGGTTTTATGCCCTGTCGAAGCTGCCAGCTCATCGAGCGTTTGCCAGCTGAGCGGGCGGCGTTCATTTTCGATATCGTGAATAAGCTCAATAAGACGCTTGGTGATCGGGGTGGCCAGCGCGTGTTCAGCGCCTATCTCGACCACCGGACCCAATTGCGCATCCACCTCGGTTGCACGCTTGCGCACGGCCAGATCGCGCCAGATACCACTATGGGTTTTGGTCGACTTGGCGTTGTGAACGACCATGTCTTCGAAGGAACGCTGTATCGCTGACACATCCGTGCCAAGAAAGGCTGCGGGATCATAGCCGTCAAATCTTTCCGGTATGATTTTTTCAGCCGTGGCCACACTAAGAACCTCCTGCGCCAGCGCGCTCAAACAGGCCCGGTATTGTTTTGCATCCAGCACGTCGACGATCGATGCATCAGTAAGTGCAGTGGCATACAACAAGGCACCATAACTCATCTTGCCCCATAAAAATCCCAATATATTGGGTGTCACAACGGCTTTTTCGTCGAATTTCAAAAGGTGCCGGTGCAATTGCTCCACCCGGCCCGTGATCCCGCCATCCAACTCACCGACCACAACTGCGCCGCGCCCGCCAAAATGTATGTTGCCGGGGCCATGATAATCGGCACCAAAATTGACAAAGGCACCGATCGTGCGCCGCGCTCCAAAAGCTCCGGCAATAACGCGTTCGTTGAGACCGTTTTGCAGCGAAACCACGCAACCGTCATCGCGAAGATATGGGCTCAACTGATCACACGCGGCCTTGGTATGATGGGCTTTTACACATAACAGAATTGTCTGGTATTGACCGGGCAAATCCTGCGGTAAAAAAGCTTGCACCTTAACCGTGAACTCCTCAATCGGCCCGGAAATGCGTAGGCCGTCACGATTGATGGCGACAACATGATCGCGCACATTGTCAACAAAGATCACCGGCACTCCGGCACGTTGCAGATATGCCCCGACAGTACCGCCAATAGCGCCCGCACCCCAGATTATAATCGTATCAAGCATGACCTGATGTCTATCTCCTGACAGTTTTTTGGTATTAAAACAGCACGTTACCAACAAGTTCACTAAAATATTAGAGAAACTTCAAAAAAACAAATGGAAACTCTCCTGAGCGGCAAAAACAATTTTGCTTGATATTTCTTTCAAAATATACAAACATACGTATTAATGAATATTAAATTGGGGATTTGATGTTTAAAGCGTCTCACTGGTTGGTAGTAATAATCTATACTGTTTTTTATTCATCGGTGGCAAAAGGTGAACCTGATCTTGAGTATGGTGAATACCTGTCATCTGAGTGTACAACCTGTCACTTGTTGTCGAACAAGCAAAGTAAAATCCCCACGATTATCGGGTGGGAACAAGATGCCTTTGTTGCCGTTATGCGGGCGTATAAGGACAAAGAACTAAGTAACGAAGTGATGCGGAACATTGCCTTTCGCCTCGGCGACAAGGAGCTGAAATCACTCGCAGCATATTTTGCCACAATAAAACCGGGGAAAATTCAAAACTAGAAACTTAATCGTGCAGGAGGGAATAATGGGGAACATTTCACGCAGAAAATTTGGACTACTTGCCGGCGCAACCGTTGCTGCCGGTACAATTGGCATGCCGAGCATAGTGCGTGCGGCAACGCCTAAAGTTGTCGTCATCGGCGGTGGCGCCGGGGGTGCAACTGCCGCCCGTTACGTCGCCAAGGGCTCCAAGGGAGCTATCGAAGTCACGTTAATCGAACCGACAAGAAAATATTACACCTGTTTTTTCTCCAATCTGTATCTTGGCGGAATTCGTGATTTTGAATCGATCGGCCACACTTACGAAAAACTTGCTTATGATCACGGTATCAACGTCGTCCATGACTGGGCCACCGGCATCGACCGCGACAAGAAGATGGTCGCACTGTCATCGGGGGCGATGGTGCCTTATGACAGATTGATTATTTCTCCAGGTATTGATTTAAAGTACGAATCTGTTCCCGGATATTCGATTGAATCGACCAATTCAATGCCCCACGCATGGAAATCCGGCAGTCAGGTGCAACTGCTCAAAGCCCAGGTGGAGAACATGAAAGAAGGTGGCACCTTTATCATGGTCGCACCCCCGAACCCGTTCCGGTGCCCGCCTGGACCTTATGAACGTATCTCCATGGTTGCCAAAATCTTCAAGGAAAGAAATCCGACAGCAAAAATAATTATTCTCGATACCAAGGAGAAATTCTCCAAACAGGGCCTGTTTCAGGAAGGCTGGGACAACCACTATTCCGACATGATTGAATGGCTGGCTCCGTCTATAACCGGTGGGATTAAAAACCTCAATCACCGCACCATGGAAATCGAGACCGATATTGAAACCTTCAAAGCTGATGCAGCCACCGTTATCCCGGCGCAGACCGCTGGCAAAATAGCCGCATTGGCAGGTTTGACCAACGATACAGGCTGGTGTCCTATTGTGCCGGCAACCATGCAATCAACAATGGATGAAAACATCCATGTGATTGGTGATGCCTCTATGGCCAAATCAATGCCAAAGTCTGGTTTCTCCGCTAACAGTCAGGCCAAGGTGGCGGCAATGGCGGTGCGTAATGCTTTGACGGGCTCAAAGATGTACGGCTCCAAATTTGCCAACACCTGCTGGAGCCTCATTGCGGCTGATGACGGCATCAAAGTTGGAGCCGCTTATGAAGCGGGTACAGAAAAAATCGATGTGACCAGCAAATTCATTTCCAAAGCAGGGGAAAATGAATCAGTGCGCAGGGCCACTTATGACGAATCTGTTGGTTGGTACGAAGCAATATCGGCTGACATGTTCGGGTAACCAAACGCGTTAGAGTGCTTCATGTTTTGATTGAATCAAAACGGCACTCTAACTTTTTGTTCAGCTGTGTCATTTATTCGATAACCGGTACCCACTTATCGGTGACACGCTCGAACTTTTTGTTTAAGCCTGTCATGCTTATGGCAAGCATTTGACCGGCTCTAGCCATCCAGCCAAACTGGATTGGACCACGCCCGTTTACCCGCACGGTCGATTACCGTGATACGTATCCATGGCGAACCGGTCAGATGCTTCAGTGAAATCTGTCCTGTGGTCATTGCTTCGCCCCTGACACTTGCCATCGGCGAGCCGTAGCCCTGAACAAGAATGTTGACAGCTGGTGTACAATCAACTTCGACGGTGTCTTTGGTGATCCGGATATCATGAATTTGCGGGCCGGTTGAGGAATAGAACGCACCTTCTTTTAAGGCCTCAAGGAGTGCATCGGGCGTGTTTTTTTCCGCCTTGACCATTACCCAGCCGCCAAAAAAATCGGGCGTATTGAAATGGGCGTCGTCGGTGGCGATAAGATTTAGATGACGGCCCTCATTCAACAGATGTTCAAGGGTCAGGAAACCTTCACCGCGATCATTATCGACGACGCAACCGTGATTGTAAATTTCCACCGCATGGGCAGCCGTAATGCTGCGGGCATCAGCCTCGGTCAAACCGGACCAGTGCGGGTGGGCAATCGCTACAAATGCACCCGCATCACGCGCACGCCGGGCAATATCCGGTGCGGATTCCGAGCCCTTTACCGGCCGAAAACTCGGCGCATCCGGCGGGGTAAAATCACCCGGAAGCCCCACCGCCAGAAGATGCCATAAATGGCCGTTTTCCATTGTTCCCGTGTGCAGCTCAGCCCCCAGCAGGGTGGTGAAGCCCTGCCCGCGACAGCCCGTCGTATCCGTTATCGGATAATCGAACATTCCGACAAAATGATCTGTCAAAGCCATAAAATCATACCCTTCAGCCCGATAACGGCGACAGACCTCTTCCGGGGCCAGGGCACCATCTGAGCGGGTGGAGTGGGTATGCAGGTTACCGCGATAAAATTTACCGTCGGTGGTAAAAAAACTGGTAGGCACGATGTAAAATCCCGTTCGGTTTATTAGTGGTCAGGTTGGTCGAGAAGACGCTACACTGGGTGTGATTTTCCATTAACACTTTATCTCGGGTTAATCAATCGGTGCAAAAAAGGCCTCAGCGCGGTTGGTTACTTCGGCCCACAACCGGTCGCCGTAGGAAAAATGCCACCATTCATCAGGATAATTTATCATGCCCACACTCTGCATCGCCGCAACAAGCATATCGCGGTTTTTGCGTATCTCGGGCGAGACAGGCCAATTGGTTGGTGCGACCCCGGACAACCCTTTCATCAGCCCGCCAAATTCCAGTTCGGTGCGGTCTGCGCGGGCCAGCTTCACGTCAATTGCAGCACCTGCCTGATGGCCGCTGCCAAAACCATCGGGCGGAGAAACCCAGCGCGAGGATTCGCTATAGACCTGAGCCTCGCTCCAATCGGGGTTGTTTTTGGTAATGCTGGCAAAAACCGGGTTCCACAATTCCCACTGGCGGGCGCGGGAACGGAACGCTTCGAATACCATCAGGCACAGCCCATCGGGCAACCTTTGGGCACAGGTGATGACTTTGTCACGGATAACCCGTCTTATGCGCCAGTCATCCGTTTCCAACGGGTTAAGGAACAAGCGATCCGTCTCGGCAAACGTTACCATGTCAACGGGGGTTTCGCTCTCGGTCACTTTAATCATTTGTCTGATCCACAGGTCGGCAAATCGCGCGTGAAACGGCCTACAAAATTTGACTGAGAAACAGTTTGGTTCGCTCATGTTGAGGATCATTGAAAAACGTGTTGGGTTCGTTTTCCTCAACAATGTCACCTTCATCCATAAAGATCACACGATCGGCAATGGTCTTGGCAAAACCCATTTCGTGGGTGACCACGATCATCGTCATGCCGGTGGCGGCAAGTCCAACCATAACATCGAGAACTTCCTTGATCATTTCGGGATCAAGGGCGGAGGTTGGTTCATCAAACAGCATGATTTTCGGGTTCATGCATAAAGACCGGGCAATCGCCACACGTTGCTGCTGCCCGCCGGAGAGCTGGCCGGGATATTTACCCGCCTGCTCGGGAATTTTGACGCGCTCAAGATACTTCATGGCTATTTCTTCGGCGTCAAGCTTGGGCATCTTGCGCACCCAGATGGGGCCAAGCGTGAGGTTTTCCATAATGGTCAAGTGGGGAAACAGATTGAAGCTCTGGAACACCATGCCGACTTCGGTACGAATATGGTCAATATTCTTGAGATTTTTATCAAGTGTTATGTCATCGACAACGATGAGACCTTCCTGATGTTCTTCTAGGTGATTGATACAACGGATCAAAGTTGATTTGCCCGAACCAGAAGGGCCGCAAACCACAATTCGTTCACCTTTGTGGACGGTCAGATCAATATCTTTAAGAACATGAAAACTTCCATACCACTTGTTGACCTTATCGAGCGTGATCATGACTTCTGTGGAAGCCGCTGACGCCAGTTGTTCCAGATTTTCCTGCGTTTCAGTCGATGTCATAGTTACTCCCCCGGATGCACCCGGATTAATGTTGGTCGCCTGCCGAAAGTTTAACCTCAAGATGCCGACTGTATTTCGACATGACAAAGCAGACGATAAAGAACAGACCCGCACCAAACAGCAGAGGTTCTATGTGAAGTCCGCGCCACGGTACATCCTGGGAAATCGCCCGCAACATGCCCAGAATATCAAACAGTCCAATGATCGATACCAGGGTTGTATCCTTTAACAATCCGATGAAACTTCCAACGATATTGGGGATCATTAACTTGAGGGCCTGGGGCATGACAATCAGGCCCATCATTCTCCAGTAACCAAGTCCGATGGTGTGGGCGGCCTCATATTGGCCCTTGGGAATGGCCTGAAGGCCGGCGCGAACGGTCTCGGCCATATAGCAGGCTGAAAACAGCGAAACGGCTATGATGACCTGAACCAGTTTATTGAGAACAAAACCTTCGGGCATAAACAATGGAAACATTGTGGTTGCCATAAACAAAACGGTGATCAATGGCACTGAACGGAACAGCTCTATGAACATGGTGCTGAGTACAGATATCACTGGTAACTTCGAGCGCCGCCCAAGGGCCAGAATAATGCCGCCGGGAAGCGCTGTGGTTATGCCAATGCCCGAAATCACCATGGTCAGGAACATGCCTCCCCATTTGGTCCACGAGACAGTTTCGAAGTACCAGCTTGTCTGCCACACGAAAACAACAATCAGACAGACGGCCAGAATACCCAGCAGCAGGTTGCGCTGGTGTTTTTCCGAGGCATCATTTTGTCCCAGAGATTGAAGCAGAAATTCGGGCAGGCTGCGCCCGCTCACAACACCAATGACTGCATTTGCCGTTGTTGCGATTATGCAGGTAATGGCCAGAGTAACCATGACCTGCATAAGGAGACCTTTATCTCCACCGGCGAAAAAATAGGTTGCGAGGAAGGGGTAGAGAAATACAGCCGTCAGGGCAACGAAGAGTTTGCCTTTGACCCGTGGCATCCATAATGGTGCCATCCACAAGATCACCAACAGACCGCCTGCGTTGACCCGCCACAATTCGTCTCGCGGATAGCGGCCATAGAATATGTTGTCCATCCAGGCGATAACCCCGGCCCAACAGGCCCCCTCCTTGGAGATACGGAAACATTCCCGCCGGTCCGAAGCAATCCATACGGCATCACTAATGCCCCAGGTCCAAAAGGCGGTGACCGCAGTAAAAATGATATAGATCGAGACGACCGTCAAAATGACATTGACCCAGGAATTGAAAAGATTTTTATGCAGCCAGCCGATGACAGAGGTTTCGAACAGGGGGGCGGGTCTGTCGGGGGTTTTTTCTGTAATTACAAAGCCCATGATCAGCGCTCCACCAGTTGCACACGTTTATTATAAACATTCAGCAGTCCTGAAATCGACAGGCTGATAAAGGCGAAAAATCCCATGGTCATGCCCACCATCTCAACCGCATACCCGGCCTGGTTCAATGCGGTCTGCATGAACAGGGCGACCAGGTCGCCATAGCCTATGGCAACGGCAAGCGTGGAGTTCTTGACCACGTTCATCCACAGGCTGATCATGGGTGGCATGATAGAGCGCATGGCCTGGGGAATAATGACCAAAGACATAACGCGATTTTGTCGAAGTCCGATAGCCTTGGCGGCCTCGGTTTGTCCCTTGTTTACGGAAAGGATGCCGGCACGCACAGTTTCGGCCAGGTGGGCGGCATGATAGACAACCAGGGCGACCAGCAAAGCGAGGAAGGCGGGTGGCAGGTTGAAACCACCAACAAAGTTGAAGCCTTCAAGTTTTGGAATATCCCAGCCCAAAGGCGAACCTGTCAGGAGATAAACCGCACCGGGTATGAAAATGAACAGGCCAAGGGAGGCCGAGGCGACGGGGAACTGCTTGCCTTCAACGTCCTGACGTTTGCGCGCCCAGCGACGAAGAAAGAATACGCCGACGGCAGCGGTAACAAAGGCAGCCGATGTTATCCAGAACAGGCCGCCCGGTACAGGCCAGGCACCATACAATCCGCGATTGTTGAGAATTAAAACTTCAGCCCCGCCAGAAAGGTCGAGGCTGTTTTTGACCTTTGGCAGAAGGGTGAAAACCCCGGTATACCAGAAAATAACCTGCAGCAACAAAGGGGTGTTTCGTATGATCTCGACATAGGCCAGCGACAAGCGGGCCACCAGCCAGTTGCTGGAAAGCCGTAAAACACCGACAATAAAGCCAAATATGGTGCTGAATATGATGGCGACGAAGGAGACCAGAAGGGTGTTGAGGGCACCGACAACAAAGATGCGGCCATAGGTGCCTTTGCCTGGCGTATATTCGATAAGTTTGAAATCAGTATCAAATCCGGCAGTGGCGTTGATAAACGCAAACCCGGTATTCATGCCACGCACTTCAAGGTTTTGAGCCGTGTTTGATATCAGATACCAGATGCCCCAGCCAACGGCCACAGCCACTATAATCTGATATAGCGCGGAGCGGACGCGGGCATCGTGAAAGACGTCAAACTTTTCTTTTGGCTTGATGCGCGCACCGACGACTTCACTGTCACTGTGAGCCAAAACAATCACCCGTTGATGAAATTTTAAAGGATCCGTTTAGATAAGAAAGTGCCAGCCTCTAAAATCGAAGGCTGGCACTTGTTTTAATCCTAGCGGAAAGGTGGTGCGTACATTAGTCCACCATTGGTCCACAGTGCATTCGACGAACCCTTACGCGGGATGCCAATGCCCAGTTTGCCACTGCCCATGTATTTTTCATAAATTTCACCATAGTTTCCGACCTGCTTGATGATGTTGTAAGCCCAGTCTTTGCTGAGGCCCAAACCTTCATTAAGGTTGCCTTCGACGCCGAGGATACGGCGGACAGAGGCGTTGGTCGAATTGGCACGCATATCATCAACATTAGCTGAGTTGATGCCGAGCTCTTCGGCACCGATGATGACGTAAACCGTCCATCTGACAATGTCGCCCCACTGGTTGTCACCATGTCTTACAGCAGGAGCCAGAGGCTCTTTAGAGATGGTTTCCGGCAGAATGACGTGATCTTGTGGATTTGGGAAGCCTGCCTTGTTACTGGCAAGACCTGATTTGTCATTGGTCAGCGCATCACAGCCACCTTTAAGATAGGTTTCATTACGCACATTTTGATCTTCAAAGGTAACGGGGCTGATGTTGAGATTGTTGACGCGACTGAAATCAGCAAGGTTCAACTCTGTAGTGGTGCCAGTTGAAACACATACTTTTGCACCCTTGAGATCAAGAGCGCTTTTGATGCCGCTGTCTTTAGGAACCATGAAGCCCTGGCCATCATAGAAATTGACGGCGAGGAAATCGATACCTAACTGGCTATCGCGAAGCAGGGTGTGCGTGGCTGTGCGTGACAGCATGTCTGATTCACCGGCGGCCAGTGCGACAAAGCGTTTGGCAGATGTGGTTGATTGAATTTCCAGTTTTGTTTTGTCACCAAAAATGGCAGCAGCAACAGCCTGACAGATTGAAACGTCACTGCCGTACCAATTGCCTTGCGCATCAAGATTGTAGAAACCAGGTGAAGGCTGGCCCACCTGACAACGAAGATTTCCACGCTTCTTGACGATATCCAGCGTGCTTTCTGCCGAGGCACTAGAAACACCCCCGGCTAAAGCCATTGCGGCAACCGCCGCAAAAGATGTGAGTAATGTAACAATTTTCATTTGTGTGCTCTCCCTTTACAAATATAATTATTTTGGCTTCAATCAGGGTCTAAAAAAATGAAGTGTTCAGTCATCTCCCAAGACCCGTTCCCTCCAGCCATTCTCCTTTTTGCAGGCAAACAGTAAGACAAGGGAATGATGCTCGTCCAATGCCGATATTAGCTTAAGTCATGCAACAATTGCATGACTTAAGCTAATCATCCATTGTGGTTATCAGTCCAAAGGCGCTGACGGGTATCAAATGTTCAACATATTCATCTGGCATCGCCGCAGCGCACCCAGATTTTCTTCAGGATCGTGGCCAATTTTCATTACAGGTTTTTCTATAGCGCCGTGTCATAGCGCCGTGCCGCTGACACTATATGCTTCCTTTGGCACTGGCTTTTCCAGTCTTGCGGATAGCAGTCGGGCGCATTTCGTGTCGCTGTAATACTTTCCAGAATTTATCCACCCGGGGCTCGGTGTATTTTGAACAGCGGTAAATCTTGATATCGACAAGAATATCATCCGCTGGCTCTGCCGCGCGAACAAGCCGCCCGCTTGCAAGGTCATCTGCAACAAGTGTGCGGGGTATCCAGGCAAGGCCAAACCCCTCGAGAGCCATCGCCTTCAGCGTTGTTCCAATTGATGATTCATACACAGATTTAAAGACAA
>CAZJUF010000029.1:0-13494 GCA_964549055.1 uncultured Hyphomicrobiales bacterium
GGCGAAGGCATGGGACGGACGTGGTATGCGCCGTGGAGCAGTGCCTCTGCTTACGCCTTGCCAATCCAGGTTGGTGCCAAGATGACGCAGATGGAAAACCGCATCGTACTTACTCGCTTCAAGGATGGCTATGGTCCCGTCGGAGCCTACTTCCTGCATCTCAAAACCTACACTGAAAACGTCAATGGCGAGGAATATGAATCAAACTGGTATGAGGATACCAAGGAGCTTGTTGGCGATTATATCGACAAGCACCCGGTGCCAACGTGTTTGCGCAACCATGCTATTTTAAAGGAAGTTGCCGCTGGTCGCGGTCCTATTCGTATGGTGACCAAGGAAGCCTTCAAGGATCCGCATCTGGAGCAGGTCGGCTGGGAAAACTTCCTCGGCATGACGATTGGACAGGCGGTTGTGTGGGCGTCGCAAAACATTGATCCCAAGCATACCAATCCTGAACTGACTACGTCTGAACCTTATGTCATGGGCTCGCACGCCACCTGTTCTGGTGCCTGGGCCAGTGGACCTGAGGATTATGCTCCTGATGAATATCAGTGGGGCTATAACCGGATGATGACGGTTGACGGGCTTTTTGGTGCCGGTGACACCATCGGCGGTACCGCACATAAATTCTCATCCGGCTCGTTTACCGAAGGCCGGATCGCGGCGAAAGCGGCTGTCAAATATATCAACGATCTGGGCAACGATCAGCCCGAGATCAGTGAGAGCGAGTATGAAGACCTCAAGGAAGTAATCTTCCAGCCTTTGGAAAATTACAAGGTTGGCCGCAATGAGATTGTCGCTGGAACAGTGTCACCGAGCTATCTGTTGCCGCTTCACGGTCTTCAGCGGCTAGAGAAAATCATGGACGAATATGTTGGCGGTATTTCCACCAACTATATGACCAATGACTGGGGGCTTAACCGCGGTCTTGATCTTTTGCACATGCTCAAAGAAGACATGGCGCATCTGGGTGCTGAAGATCTGCATCAGTTGCAGCGTTCATGGGAGTTGCAGCACCGGGTTACCGCTTCATTCTCTGTTACCCATCACACATTGTTCCGCAAGGAGACACGCTGGCCGGGGTATTATTATCGCGGCGATCATATGAAGCTTGACGATGAAAACTGGCATTGCTTCACCTTGTCGCAATATGATGCCAAAACCGACGAATGGACAATGGAAAAAGCCCCCGTTTATCACATCATAGATTGATAGGTTAACTCTCCATGCCGCAACTTGTACCGCCACATGCATCAGAAATGATCCGGCCTTTGCTGGTTCCCGAAAACGCACGGGCCGAAGCGCTGGAACGCGCTGAAACGCTTCTGAAAGTGCCGATCACCAGTCGTGAAGTCTCGGACCTTTTGATGCTTGGCATGGGTGCCTATACGCCGCTGGCCGGGTTTATGGGTGAAGGTGGCTGGCGTAGCGTGTGCGCCGACATGAAACTGGCCAACGGGGTTTTCTGGCCAATACCGATTACCCTGTCAGCCAGCCAGGAACTTGCTGATCAAATCTCCATCGGTGAGGAGGTTGCCCTGTGCGATGATCAGACCGGCGACATTATGGCCATCATGTCGGTTGGTGAAAAATACGCGATAGACAAAGAATTTGAATGTTCAAACGTTTATCGCACCACAGATCCTGCCCATCCCGGTGTGCAAAAGGTGCTGGAGCAGGGTGCTGTCAATCTTGGCGGGCCTGTGAGCGTGTTGTCCGAAGGTGAATATCCCGAAAAATACGCCGATCTCTATTTACGACCTGAGCAATCGCGCGCACTGTTTATTGAAAAGGGCTGGTCGCGTGTGGCTGCTTTTCAAACCAGAAACCCCATGCACCGCAGTCATGAGTATCTGGCCAAAATTGCCGTTGAGGTAACCGATGGGGTTTTCATTCATCAGGTTCTCGGCGCTTTGAAGCCGGGCGACATTCCAGCTGACGTGCGCACCCGGGCGATCCAGGCGATGATTGACAATTATTTTCGCAAAGAAACAGTGATCCAGGCGGGCTACCCGATAGAGATGCGTTATGCCGGACCACGTGAGGCATTGCTACATGCGCTTATTCGCCAGAATTTCGGCTGCTCGCACCTGATTGTCGGGCGTGATCATGCCGGTGTCGGTGATTACTATGGGCCTTTTGATGCCCATCACATTTTTGATGAATTGTGGGAGGGCGCGCTTGTCACACAGGCGCTCAAGATTGATATCACTTTTTACTGCAAGAAGTGTTACGGCATGGCGACAGCCAAAACCTGCCCGCATGACCCGCAGTATCATATTTCGATTTCAGGAACACAACAGCGTGAAATGCTCATGAACGATGACGACATACCGCCTGAATTCAGTCGGCCGGAAGTCGTGGCAATCCTCAAGGAATATTACGCCAGCCTTTGAGCGGCTTAAAAATGATAGCCGATTACCGGGCCTTCTGACACGGTGATCTGTTTTTTTATGCGGGTGACCTTGGGATGATAGGGCAGCTTGTGGGCATGCATGAAGCGGTCAATTGTCTCGGTGGTGCGGCCGTGCAGGACATCAACAATCACCATACCGGCATAGACATCGAGCCGATGGCCTTGCGGCTCGGCTGAGCGTTCGTGGTAGGCCGCCTTGATCCAGCATTTGTACGGGGACAGTGTGTCATTGAGGTGGAGGACTTCACGGGTTTTGCCGCGTACTGCCGCTTCGTTCCACAGTCTTTCGCAACGCTCGAACGAGCGGGGTTCTGCCGGCGCATCGCTGTGGGTTATGACTTTTATATTGGTGAGGCCGAGCAGATCGGCAATCTGCGCGCGATACACATCACTTTCCCGAAATGTTGGTTGCGGGTGGCAAAAAAACACCGGCGTTGAAGGTACGATATCTGAAATCAGTTTCAAGACCACAATGCTGGGTGATTTAAGCGAGGCGGTCACCGCCACTTCGCCGCAAAAGCGCTCCTCCAGCAGATAATGCAGCATGTGTGCGGTTGATAGTCCGTCGGTTTTTTCTCTTATTTCCTGCAACATAGAAAATTAACACCACCCTTGTCTCTTTGATTGCTCGACCCTCAGCCAGAACCCTGTCAGGCGGATTACTGCAAGACTATCTAAAGGTGCGCCATCATCAATCGTTTTGCAATCGTAAAACAACACTTCCGGTTGCTGATCCGGGAAGTGAGGGAAATATCCAGAATCGAAACCGGGGCTGGGGTCTTAGCTCAATTTGTTCGCCGATATGACTTTGAACGTGCGGGTAATGCCATCATGTTCCCTGATTGAAACATACTCTCCGGGCCGAAACCGTTCATCGCCAAAGCGATATCCGGTTTCATCATCCTCCTCATCACCATTGATGTCGTAATGAAAAGCCCAGGCACCACCGGGTTTTCGCACCAGATGCCCGGTCTCATGTTCATCATCTCCCCAAAATCTTGTTACCAGACATTCCTGGCGATGGACCTTCCATTCTTCCGCAACAATCCGGTCATCAATGTCAAGCGGGGCTACAAAAATATATCCATGATCACGACTGCCATTTGGAAAGTCCTTATCGCGGGCCAGTTCCAGTGATATTTTTTTCATACTCATGTTAGTACACTCCTGTTTTCTATTGGTTTGCATGACAGGCTGGGGTGCCAAAATTTCCAACAAGGTAGATTACCAAGATTCAAATATTTCATCTTGATCCACGTCAAATTCACCCGGTACGAATGCGCTGCGATAAGGCGCATAATCTTGCTTTCGCTACATGCTCGTTTGATAATTGTTGACACCGCTCTTGTGGGAGCCATGTACTTTTATGAATTTCTTTCTTATGTAAAGATCAACGGTTCCTACAAATTGAATTTCAAAGCAAATCGAAATGAAAAGAATTTTTCTGGTATTTGCCATAACAGCTACAGTGTTGCTGCTCGTGTTTTCAGCAGCAGAACAATATGCTGAACGCTCAGCGATACCACGTTATTGCGCTGATAAAACCGGGGTGATTGAACGTGTTGGCATCATTTTGACAACGGCCGAACCTGTTGGGCAAGCTGGCAAACGACCTTTTATAGTCGCCGCAAAACTGATTTTCCTTATTCCTCAACGTGACGATGAAGATGTCGCTGCTTATCTGGTGCGATTACGCCTTCATCTTTTTCAAACCTGTCGTGGCGGTTGAAAACCAATTTTCCCTTATTGACCTTGGTCAATTACAAAACGCTTTCGAATTGCATACTTCCCTTTATCAGAAAAATCAGATTTGGGAATTGGCAGTGCTATGGAGTCAAAAAAAACCAGCGAGGTAATTGGCAAAACGGTCTTTGTACTCACAGCCGTTGCCATGTTGGTCTTCTTCTGGTGGCTGCTGATCTATGACCATGGGGTTGTAACTGCCGCTTGAACGTGGCGGTAACATAAAGAGGGAAAACTAACGTGTTTTCAAATAAATGGGTGGTGTTGATCGCAGCCCTGATTGTGTGGACGGCCTATTTCCACACCATGGACTGGATGATCATGGAAGCGCAAGGGTTGCCGGTCAAGTTCAACCTGATGCCGCGGTAGCCGCTATGAAAGTTAGAAATTTTTTAGGTCTCTTCCTCATTTTTTCCGCGGCCTTGTTGTTACTGTTTCCAGAATTGTTGCTTGCTGCAACCGATAGTGGCGATATCGTTGCAGGCGCTCCCAGACCTGGCCGTCTGGATTATCCAAAAATAGCGGGCATTAACTCGCGCACCCTGATTTGGGGGCTGGCGCAAATGCATTTGTTTCTGGCGGCTTTTGTTCTGGCCGTGCCGCTGTTTGCTATATCAATGGAGTTTTTAGGTCATCTGAGCGGTGACGAGCGCTATGACAACATGGCGTATGAATTCATGAAAATCACCATGTCAGCCTATTCGCTCACCGCCTTGTTTGGCGGCTCTCTGGCGTTGGGATTATTTGTGCTTTACCCGCACCTGATGGGTTATCTGATGAAGGTTTTCCGGGGTCAGGTGCTGGTCTATGCCCTGCTGTTCTTATTGGAATCGGTGACGCTTTATCTCTATTATTATTCCTGGAAAGCCCTGCGTTACGGCAACGCCAAGTGGTGTCATATGTCTATCGGTCTTGTGCTCAATACCGTCGGGCTGACTTTGATGTTTGTGGCCAACGCCTGGGCAACATTCATGATGTCGCCTACCGGGGTTGATCCTGCAACCGGCGCTGTAATCGGCAGTGTGTGGGAGGCCACCCGCAACCCCTTGTGGAACCCGGTCAATCTGCATCGGTTTTTAGCCAACATCGCTTATGGCGGTGCCATTGTCGGAGGCTATGCCGCCTACATGTTCCTGGCCGAAAAAGACAAGGACCTTAAAGCCCATTATGACTGGATGGGTTACACGTCAAATTTCATCGCCATTGCCGGTTTTTTGCCCCTGCCCTTTGCCGGGTATTGGCTGATGGCCGAGATATATTCCTACTCGCAGCAGATGGGCATTACCGCCATGGGTGGTATTCTGGCCTGGCTTTTCATCATACAGGCGGTGCTTATCGGCACCATCGTGCTGGCTGCCAACTATTATCTGTGGTGCGGTTTGATGCGTACTGACCGTGGCGCTGAATATGCCAAATATGTAAAATATATTGCTGTTGTCATTGTTGGCGGGTTTTTGGTCTGGGTGACACCAAACTCCCTTATTTTGACAACTGAGGAAATCCGTCAGCTGGGCGGAACAGGTCACAAGTTTCTCGGACCACTTGGCATTATGCCGGCCAAAAATACGGCTGTTAACCTGATGCTGGTTTTCACCTTTTTGTCATTCCAGATGTTCTATCGCTCCAGCCGCATACCCACCGTTTCCTGGGCCCGGCAGGGAAACATGGTGATCATCGCACTTTACGTGATCGGCTGTGCCAATATTGTTGCAGCGGGCATCTACGGCTATTTGACGCCGACAGTCTACAAAGTGGGTGCGTCGGTTCCCCAAGTGGTAACCACGCTGTCGATCATCATTATTTCCGTCACCATTGATGTCTTCATGTTACGCGGTGCCAAGACCACCAAGGTTCATTGGGGCCGCATGCCCGAGCGTTCGCAATACGCCTTGTTCGTTCTGCCGGTGGCTTTCACCTGGCTGATGGGTTTGATGGGATATATCCGCTCAAGTTTGCGGACCAGCTGGCATGTCTACACCATCATGAAAGACAAATCGCCCGAAGCCTATATCCCCACAATCGGAGAAGCCGGCAATACCATCACGATCATCACGTTGAGTTTTATGGCCATTATGGTTTTCGTCTTCTGGCTTTCGCGACTGGGTGATACCAGGCAGGAGAAGCCGACATGACTTTCGTGCGTGTTATGGGTTTTTCGCTTTTTATCCTGCTGGTCTACACCGGGTTCGCCAATATTTTGCCGCAAGTCCAGGGTGATCCTCCCAAGGAAGAGGAAATTGATGCGGGCAGTCTCGATATGGCTGGCATGGTATCGCTTGGCCAACAATTGTTTTCCGGTAAAGGCACCTGCACCCTGTGTCACAACAAACGGCTTCGCGCTCCTGACCTTCTGGCACTCGATCTTGCCAAATCCTTTCCCCAGCGTCTTGCTGATCCGCGCTACACAGGCACCGCCAGGTCCAAAGAAGGTGCGCAGGCTATTGGTGAGTATATTCATGAATCGATGCTCGATCCTTCAAAATATGTCGTTGCCGGATTTGGAAAAAAAGGCTCCGGTGACACCATCAGCCAAATGCCGAAAATTAATTTGCCGCCGATCTCCCTGTCCCCGGTTGAAATAGACGCGATTACAGCATTTTTACAGGACCGGGCCGGTCTCACCCCCACAATAGCTCTGCCAAGTGCCAGCGAAGCGCCTGCCCCCAGCAGCGATAGTGGCGGGGAAGAAGAGGGCCCGGCAACCACTGCCGTTGCGGCACTGGACAAATTTGGTTGCAGCTCCTGTCATGATCTGGAGGGATCGGAAGCCGATATTGGTCCAAAATTGAACGGTATTTCCAAAAAGCTCGATGATGCCAAAATCACTGAGGCAATCATCAAACCCAATGCGGAAATTGCCGAAGGCTTTGAAGCCGATACCATGCCCGATGACTTTGGCGAACAGATGCGGGTGAGCGAATTGAACCTGATCATCGATTATCTGAAAAACCTGCCGGAAAGCCCATGAAACGTTTTTTCTCACATCCCCTGTTTCTGTCTATTCTGACACTGGTTGCCGCCTACGTGGTGTTCACACAAATCATTTCGCCACCCTTGCCGCAATCAATCGTCATTCAGTATATGATCATCATAGCTGTCGCCGTTGTTCTGGTTGCGACTTTCGAGGATGTTTCCGCCAAACGGTTCGCGGCACCAATTACAACCCTTCTGGGCAGTCCGAAAATGGCCTTGGCTCGCGGACTTGCCCTGATAGCAATTGTTGGCGGCGTTGCTGGTTTCACCTACAACAAGATAAAGCCAACAACAGCCTCGCCGGTAGAATTGCGCACAGTACATCCCGCACCCCCTTCATCGCTCAAGGTCTATGGCAAAACCTTTAACCTGCTCAAATTGACCAATCCTATTCGTGACGCCAATCCAAAAGGTTCTGAAGGGTATGTAAATGCGGTCAGGGAGGGTAGTGAACTTTATTATAAGAACTGTGTGTTTTGCCATGGAGATATGCTCGATGGTACCGGGGTTTTTGCGCCTGCATTCAATCCGCGGCCGATTAATTTCCAAGATGTCAGAACCATTGCGCAACTACAGGAATCTTTTCTTTTCTGGCGCATAACCACAGGTGGTCCCGGCCTGCCACGCGAAGGAACTCCGTGGGCATCCGCCATGCCGGTGTGGCGTGAAATGCTGAAAGAAGAAGAGGTCTGGAAACTCATCACATTTCTTTATGATTACACCGGTTATGCACCGCGATCATGGGAACTTGAAGAAGCACCGGACAAATCGGCAGAGACTGCCGCTGCGCCTGAAGACAAAAAAACCAAAGACGCCTCTGTTGATATTGTTTACGCCAAACGCTGTGCACAGTGCCATGGTGTGGAGGGTGATGGTGCCGGTCCGGCGGCTGAATTCCTCTACCCCAAACCGCGCGACTTCACCATAGCGTCATTCAAATACAAGACCACCAGTGCAGATAATGAATTTCCGTATGATGATGATTTGCGCAAGACCATCCTGCAAGGCCTGCCGGGTACTGCCATGCCTGCATGGAAATCCATTCTTACGCCACGCGAGGTGGACGATCTTATATTGAAAATCAAAAAGTTTGGAGATTGGGAAGACGAAGAACTTGAAAACAAACCGATTGATCCGGGCCAACAGGTCAAGACCTCGCCTGAATCAATCGCCAAAGGCTGGAAATCGTTTGTAAAAGCCTGCGCTCAATGTCACGGGCTATCGGGGCGTGGCAATATAACTTCCGGTAAAAAACTGAAAGATGACTGGCAAGATCGCATCTGGCCGCGCAATCTGACCCGGCCGGAAACCTGGCGTTTCACCAAAACCGCAAAAGATGTGTTTGAACGCATCTCAACCGGCATTCGCTCGACACCGATGCCTGAACATACAACCACTATGTCAACCGATGATCGCTGGAACATTGCCAATTATGTAATGTCGTTAAGAAACACCGCCGTACAGTTATCCAAAGGTGAGACAGTTATCAAAGCCCGGCGTGTGGATGGTGAGCTTCCAACAGATCCCGGCGATCCTGAATGGGATAAAGCATCGCCTATGACGTTTGCCATGGCACCGAACATTATCAAAGAACCACGATTGTTTTTTTCCCTGAACGACCGGGCGACAATCCGTGTGCTGTTTAATGACAAAAATCTGGCCATACGCGTTGATGTGGATGATCGCACCTATTCGGTACCCGGCGACAAGCTGGAAAAACAATACAGACTGGCCGATGTCGCGCCAACCCGCGATGCCATTGCCGTTCAATTGCCGCGATTAATTCCTGATACAAGTGAAAAGCCCGCATTTCGTCACGGCGACAAAAACCGCGCTGTTAACATGTGGTACTGGCAGGCACCAAGTGTCGAGCCCAAAGACGATGCCCGCACCATAGTGCTGGATGCAAACGGGCCCGATGCTGCTCCCACTCCGCGTAAGGATACAAGCGGGCTTGCCGCCAAAGGTGTCTGGAAAGATGGCCGCTGGCGCGTTGTATTCAATCGTAGTCTGAGGACCGACAATGCGCTCGACCTGCAATTTCAAGAAGAAAGATATATACCAATTTCTTTTGCCAACTGGGATGGACTTGCCGGTGAAAAAGGTGGCCGCCATTCATTTACCTCATGGTACTGGTTGAAGCTGGAAGCGCGCGAAGACCGGGTGACACTATTCGCTGTTCCCGCCGGGACGGGGTTTTTTGCCGGCGTGTTGTTTCTGGTTTTGGTGCGGCAGCAGCGTCGCAAATTTTCCGCATAGTTTTACGGCTACCCGAAAATTTCGATAAAAAGATAAAATCCTCCAAGTTTTTATCTTTTTACACGCGCACTCTTGACATTCGTCAATGACCCCACATCGCATTGCCAGCGACAGTAGCGCAGCATTTGTGGACGATGTCTCGTCGTTTCACCAGGGAACAAAAGGGAGTAATTCCATGAAGACGTTCGGTAGCAAAACAAGATTTATGCTGGCGCTGTCAACGGGACTGATTGGTTCTATTGTTTTTTTAGGCACTGTAATTGCTGGCCAGGACAATCAGGGGCCAATAAAGCCGATTAAAGTCGATGCCAAAAAAGCGGAACTCGGAAAACGTTTGTTTTTTGACCAAAGGCTGTCCGGTGATGCGGCGATCAGTTGTGCCACCTGTCACCAGCCTGACAAAGGTTTCAGCGACGGCCTGGCTTTGTCCAAAGCCTATCCGGGCTCAAAAGGATTTCGCAATACACCTACTTTGATAAATACCGCGACCCGGAAAAACTGGTTCCACGACAGTCGAATTGGCACCAATCTGAATGATGTTACGCGTGAGATGATCACTGAAGATTATATCATGAACATGGACATGCGCCTGATGCAGGAGCGTCTCAAGCAGGATCCTGTATACGTAAAGATGTTCAAGGATGCGGGCTATGGCGAGCCTTCCAACGGATCGGTTCGAAAAGCCATACCTGAGTATTTGAAAACGCTGACGTCGCGCAACTCCCCCTTCGACAAAGGGTCCATGACACCCGCAGCCAAGCGCGGGTATGAGCTGTTCAAAGGCAAAGCGCAATGTGCCAGCTGCCATAGCGGGTCAAATTTTACCAACGACAAGGTCTATAATCTTGGTGTTCCGGAAAACCCGGAAATCTGGTCTGATCCAATGCGTCATATGACCTATGTGGCTTTCGGCGCGTTTATGGGCATTGAAAATATCATGAACATTCGTCGTGATGTTGGTGCCAACATTCTCAACCCCAAAGCCGATGGCTCCAATATCGCAAAGTTCGCCACGCCAACTTTGCGCGAGTTGAAATACACAGCACCTTATATGCACAACGGCATGTTTAATTCGCTGTTTGAAGTGGTGGCTTTTTACAATCACGGCGGCGGCGAAGATAAAAACAAAGATAAGAATTTAAAACCGCTTGAGCTGACGTTCGGTCAACAAAAAGATCTTGTTGCCTTCCTGGAGGCTCTGTCAGGCGATCCATTGAACACCAAGGAATTCGTCTGGAAAGATAAAATCCCCACCAATTATACCGCCATCGAAAACTGGCGCGCCGTTAAAAACTAGATCAAGGGAGATTATTCGATGAAATTTGCAAAGAAAATATCGGGTCTCCTCGCCGGAGTGCTCATCACCGTCGCCACTGTTGGTATCGTACACGCTGGATCAGATGTGCCGCCATTGGCACCTTTGGGAGACCCGCCAATTCCAGCTGACAACAAGCTGTCAGATGTAAAAGTCAAGCTTGGCAAGATGTTGTTTTGGGACCCCCGGCTTGGAGGTGATGCCTCCACCGGTTGCGTTACCTGTCATGAACCCGATCAGGGTTGGGGCTTTGGTGATGCATTGTCACGCGGCTATCCCGGTACAGTTCACTGGCGTAACAGTCAAACGGTGGTAAATTCTGCTTACCTGATGAAACTGTTTTGGGTCGGTGCTGCTTCATCTTTGGAAAAACAGGCTCCAAGTGCTGCCAAAGGTGCTGTGGCTGGCAATGGTGAAAATGATGTGATGGAGGCAAGGCTGGCTTTCATTCCGGAATACCGCAAACTTTTCAAACAATCTTTTGGCACGGACTGGCCGCTGATTTCGGATGCCTGGAAGGCCATTGCCTCGTTTGAGCGCACGTTGATCCACAACAATACACCGTTGGACAAGTATTTACGCGGTGACAAAAAAGCTCTCAGCGCTCAGCAAAAACGCGGACTGGAATTGTTTAACGGCAAGGCTGGATGTATTGCCTGCCATAATGGTGCACTTGCCACCGACCAGAAATATTACAATCTGGGCGTACCTCCTTCTGAACGCTGGGAAGAAGACGGTCTGGCCCAGATCACCTTCCGCTACGAACAGTTTGCCAAAGGTGTGACGCAAAAAATGTATCGTAAAATAAAAGACGATGCAGGCCTTTATTATCGCACCAAGCAAAAGGTCGACATGGGCAAGTTCAGAACTCCTCCTCTGCGCTATCTCAAATACACCGCTCCTTATATGCACAATGGTTCGTTCTGGGACCTGACAGAGGTTGTTGAATTTTACAACCAGGGTGGCGGCGAGAATGATTTTACCGATGGCACCATGGCGAAAAGCAAATCGCCTTTAATCAAACCGCTGGGAATGTCTGAAAAAGAAGTCGAAGATCTGGTGGCTTTCCTTGACGCCTTTAGCGGGGAAGAACTGGTGGTTGAGCCACCAACGCTTCCTCCATATGCACCACTACCCAATCCGGCAAAAAATTAAAGGGGATCAAAAATGGCCAAAACTACTGTCTATAAAAACACCCGGTCGAGAAAGCAGATAGCAAAAGAAGTCGGCCACAAATGTCTGGTTTCGCGCCGCAACTTTCTCATTGGCTCCGGGGCGACAACTGTCACTGTAATGGTGACGCTGAACCCGGGGACGGCTGATGCCAAGTCTGTGCCGGCGCAGATCACAAATTATCCGCGCAAATATGTCTGCAAACTGTCCGAACTGAAGCAGGATGAACCGCTTGACTTCAACTACCCTGATGAGGGCGATTATTCAGATAACATGGTGGTCAAGCTCGGCGTCAAAGCTGGCGGTGGTTTGGGTAAGGACCAGGATATTGTCGCTTACAATTATGCCTGTACCCACCAGGGCAACTCATTGTCTGGCAGTTACAAGGCTGAAACCAAATCACTTGGTGCCTGTCCGCTACATCTTTCAACTTATGACCTCACCCGCCACGGCATTTTGATCTCAGGTCAGGCTTACCAGAGCTTGCCGCAAATTTTGCTCGAAATCGAAGGTGACAGTGTTTATGCCACTGGCATTTTTGGGCTGATTTTTGGTCGCGAAAACAATCTGCACAGCTAATTCGGGAGAAGTGAGTTATGTCAACACCATATTATATTCCAGATACAGATGTACCCCTGCCTCCCAAGGATGCGGATGTTATATCTACGGCGTGCGATTATTGCATCGTTGCCTGCGGCTACAAGGTTTATCGCTGGCCGGTAAAAGGCGGCAAGCGCGGCGGTGCCAAGGCGGGAGAAAACGCCTTCGGCGTCGACTTCCCCGTGGAAGTGCTCGGCCCCTGGGTCGCCCCCAACCAGCACAACATCGTGCTTCACAAAGATGAACCCCATCATGTGGTCATCCTGCCTGACAAGGAAACCGAAGCGGTTAATACAGACGGCGATTCATCCCTTCGCGGCGGCTGTATCGCGCAGAAATGCTACAATCCCCAAAAACCCACGCGAGACCGCCTGACCACGCCTTTGATGCGTATTCACGGCATTCTTCAACCGGTAACCTGGGATCTGGCTCTTGATGTCGCTGCCGCTGTGGCAAAATATGTGATCGAAAAGCATGGACCTTTGGCTTACGGTGTCAAAACATTTTCCTACCAGTATATTGAAAACACCTACGCGATCACAAAATTTGCGCTCGGCTCCATCAACACGGCGAACTTCACCTTCCATGACACGCCGTCCAACGTCTCTTCAACGCCGGGTTTTCGCAACGCAGGATTTGATAATTTTGCGCCTTCTTATGAAGACTGGCGCGATGCCGAAACGCTGTTTATCTGCGGAACGGACCCATATGAAACCAAAACAATCCTGTTCACCCAATGGATTATGAAGGGCATTCAAAACGGTCAGAAAACCATTATGATGGTGCCACGCCGCACTGCCGGTGTCGCTTACGCCGAGCAAAATGGTGGCTTGTGGCTTGATGTAACACCGGGCACGGACCTTCTTGTGGTCAATGCCATTGCCCGCATCATTGTGGAAAACGGCTGGCAGGACAAAGAATGGATTAAAAACTGGGTCAACGACAAGTGGGGATCGTCATCAGGATTTGGCCAGGGCACACGCAACACGCCGTGGCAATGGCGTACCACCTGGGG
>CAZJUF010000030.1:0-13457 GCA_964549055.1 uncultured Hyphomicrobiales bacterium
TTTCTGTCGGCATTGGTTTTGGTTTGCAAAGTGTGGTCAATAATTTTGTCTCCGGGTTGATTTTACTGGTCGAACGCCCCATCAAGGTGGGGGACTGGATTGTCGTTTCCGGTGGCGAGGGCTACGTTAAAAACATCAAGGTTCGCTCAACAGAAATTGAAACTTTTGATCGCGCCACGGTTATTGTGCCCAATTCCAGCCTGATCAGTGAGCCAGTGCAGAACTGGACGCATTCCGATACTATCGGGCGGATCAAAATCCTGGTCGGTGTGTCGTACGGCTCTGATCCCCGGCAAGTTGAGGAAATTCTGGTCAACTGCGCCCGCCAAAATGATGATGTGCTTGGTGACCCCGCACCGTGGGTGGTGTTTTCAGATTTTGGCGCCAGTTCCCTTGATTTTGAACTGCGGGCTTACTTAAGAGATGTGGACCGGGTCGTTCGCGTCTCCAGCAGCCTTCGCTTCGATATGTTTGATGCACTCAAAGCAGCCGGAATTGAAATTCCCTTCCCGCAAAGAGATATCAATATCCGCAATATCAGTACGCTCGAAGATCATCTGCAAAGCAAAGATCATGTCGAATAAAGCCCGGACCTACGATCATCTGGTGTTGTGTGTGGATGAGCTTGAACAAGCGCGGGATTTTTATACAAGGGCAGGCTTTACCATGACCCCGGTAGCCGTACATCCTTTTGGCACTCATAATTGCCTGGCCCAGCTTCAGGGCAACTTTCTTGAAGTACTTTCCGTCAATGATCCTTCTTTGATCGCAGATCACGGATTGCGCACATTTTCCTTTCCAGCCTTTAACCGCGACTTTCTTTCCGCCCATGAAGGTTTTTCCATGGTGGTGTTTCAGGGCGAAGATGCATCACGCGATGCAGCGGAGTTTGCTGCCAAAGGTCTCGGTGATTATGAACCATTTGATTTTTCGAGGAAAGCCAGATTACCCGATGGTCAGCAAGTGACGGTGAGTTTTTCGCTTGCTTTTGTCACCCACGCGGACATGCCTGAAACAGCCTTTTTCACCTGTCATCAACATGCGCCGGAATATTTCTGGAAGCCAGAATACCAGTCTCATGAAAACACCGCCCGGACCCTAGTCGACACCATAATGGTGGCCGATGATCCGTCGCAATACGCCGGGTTTTTCTCCAAGCTGCTCAATTCAACGGTTATAAACAATGACCAGAATGCGCTGGTTTTTGCAACCAAAGGCGGTATTTTCAGCCTGTTGACGCAAGATCAATGGCGGCAACGTTTTACCGGCGAGTTACCCCCTGATCTCAACCAGGGCCCGCGTATGGCCGGATATACGATTGCTGTCGACAGTCTTGAAAAAGCAACACAGTGTCTGTCTAAAAATGATATCGCCTACACCTCATCACAATCGGGCATATTTATCTCTGCCAAAACGGCTCACGGGTGTGTTATTGAGTTCATAGAATCCGCCTGAATAGACTTCACAGGAAAAAAACCATGATGCCCAATGCTGTTGTAACTGTTGGCTCCGCTAAATTTAGCAATGATTTACCGCTCACGCTGATTGCCGGTCCGTGCCAGATGGAAAGCCGTGATCACGCTCTGGAAATGGCCAGTGCACTGAAAGAAATCACCCAGCGCCTCAACATTGGCCTGGTCTACAAATCTTCCTTCGACAAGGCCAACCGGACCAGCACATCAAGCAAGCGCGGATTGGGGTTTGAGGCATCTCTGCCCATCTTCGCTGAAATTCGTGAAAGCCTCGGGCTGCCTGTTGTGACCGATGTGCATGAAATCAGCCAGTGCGCTGTGGTGGCTGAAGTTGTCGATATCCTGCAAATCCCGGCATTCCTGTGCCGCCAGACCGACCTGCTGGTGGCAGCCGCCAAAACCGGCAAAACGGTCAATGTTAAAAAGGGCCAGTTTCTGGCACCGTGGGACATGAAAAATGTCATCAGTAAAATTACCGAAGCGGGCAATTCAAATGTTCTGGTGACAGAACGCGGCACATCTTTTGGCTATAACACGCTTGTTTCAGACATGCGTTCGCTGCCGACCATGGCGGAATTTGGTGCGCCGGTGATTTTTGATGCGACGCACTCGGTGCAACAACCCGGCGGACAGGGCACCACAAGCGGTGGTGAGCGAAAATTTGTGCCCGTTTTGGCGCGTGCGGCGGTGGCGGTAGGTATTGCCGGTGTGTTTATCGAAACCCACCAGGACCCGGACAAGGCACCTTCAGACGGACCCAACATGGTGCCACTTAACCAGATTGAAGCGCTGATCAAAAACCTGATGGCGTTTGATGCTGTGGCAAAAACAGAATAATCGCGGATTTTAAAATGCATTTTCTCCTTTCATCCATAATGGAAATATTCAACGCCACAGAGAATTCTGCGGCGCAACGTGTGGCCGAAAAAATTAAAAATGTACCCGATCACGGCTTTACCGAGAAGTTTGCTCCGGTGCCGGTGTTGAAGCATATGAGTATGACGTTGTTTTTGCCCGGTGCACATGCCTTTACCGCCGATATTAATGCTGTAGCTGAACATCTGCCGTGGGGGAAGCTTGGCAGTCACCCGCCAGCCGGTGTCACAGCATCGGGGCGCACCTTTTGCCAGATTGTTGGACCAGAAGGGCTTATCAAAGACGATAGCTTCAGGATGGGGGTTTATTTCCAGGCACCCGATGTTATGTATCCATCGCACTGGCATAATGCCGAAGAGGTGTATTATGTGCTCAGCGGTACGGCATCATGGCAGAAAGACAAGGCGCGCTTTGCCACACAAAGCCCGCAAAGTCTGATACATCACAGACCAAACCAACCCCATGCCATGCACACGCAAAAAGAGCCATTGCTGGCGCTATGGGCATGGGTCGGCGATATTGGTTTTGAAAGTTACGGGATTGAATAATACGGCAACGGTGTTCTCAACCGCGCCCGCGATAAGGCTCAACACCTTGCGGGGCCAGCCATACACCTTCGGGTACGTTGCCGGTTTGCCAGAAGATGTCTATGGGCATGCCGCCGCGCGGATACCAGTAGCCGCCAATTCTGAGCCATTGAGGATCTAGCAGTTCAATCAGTCGCTTGGCGATGGAGATGGTGCAATCTTCGTGGAAGGCGCCATGGTTGCGGAACGATGAGAGGTAAAGCTTGAGGGATTTGGATTCGACAATCCATTTTCCCGGCACATAATCGATGACGATATGGGCAAAATCCGGCTGGCCGGTTACCGGGCACAGTGAGGTGAATTCAGGGCAGGTAAATCGCACCACATAATTTGTATCTTCATGCGGGTTGGCGACACGCTCCAGGGTGGCCTGCTCCGGTGACGCGGGCAGGGGGGAGTGTTGGCCCAATTGTTCTAAATCTGACGGCGTTTTTGCCATGATCTTTTCCTCAGCTTTCCGGGCCGGAATAGATACAGCCTTCCCGGCAGGTCGGGCGATTGACTTCAATTTGCGCCAGCCCCTTGAGGTCAGGTTCGAGCTTTTGCCATATCCACAAGGTGATGTTTTCCAGGGTTGGATGTTCAAGGCCGGAAACCTCATTGAGGAAATGGTGGTCAAGTTGCTGACGCACGTCTTCAATTCTGTCTTCCAGTTCGGCAAAATGCATAATCAGCCCGCTGTCGGCAGCCGGTGTTCCGTCAATTGCCACCTCCACTTCAAACGAATGACCATGGATGCGCGAATTGGGATGACCCTCAGGCGCTGTGGGCAGGAAATGGGCTGCCTCGAAATTGAATTTTTTATAGATACGCATGATCGTGTCTTTAAGGGATGTTTGACCTCAATGCCAAGAGAAATCTGTTACAGCCTTAAGGAATACCGATAATTTTATGGGTTTGCAGGCTCAGACGCCAGTGCGGATGGTCCAGACAATATTGCGTGGCGGCTTTGACATTGGCGGCCTGATGCTCATTGTCCATTGGTTGTAACATGAAATTTTTGAACGCAAACTGGTTAAACTGCTCTGGATCAGAGCCTGTTTGAGGATAGACCAGCTTTAACTCACTGCCGGATTTTTGCACAAGCTCACTACCCGCTTTGGGACTGACACAAATCCAGTCAATAGCAGCGGGGACAGCGATTGTGCCGTTGGTTTCGATCGCAATTTCGAAATCGCGGTCATGAAGTGCATCAATTATGCCAGCATCAACCTGAAGCATCGGTTCGCCGCCAGTAAGAACGGTCAATTTGTTGCCGCCGCCGTTTTCAGGCCAGCAGTCAGCAATGCTCTGGCTAAGCTTTTCGGCTGTGGCAAATTTTCCGCCGCCCGAGCCATTGGTGCCAACAAAATCAGTGTCGCAAAACGAGCATATGGCGTTTTCGCGATCCTGTTCGCGGCCCGTCCACAGGTTGCAACCGCTGAAGCGGCAAAAAACAGCAGGCCTGCCAGCGTTTATGCCTTCGCCCTGAAGGGTGTAAAAAATTTCCTTGACCGAATACATTGTGTTCTTACACCCCGCGCCATTTGTTATAGCCATTGGCACGAAGTTGACAGGCCGGGCACTCAGCACAGCCATAGCCCCAGTCATGACGCAAGCTGCGCTCGCCCAGATAACAAGTGTGGGTATCTTCGATGATAAGGTCTACCAGTTTAGAGCCACCAAGTTGGTGTGCCATGTCCCAAGTTTGGGATTTATCCTGCCACATCAATGGTGTTTCAATAGTGTAGTTTTCGTCAATGCCCAGTGACAATGTTTCACTTAGAGATTTTAGCGTTTTATCACGGCAATCGGGATAACCGGAAAAATCGGTTTCGCACATACCACCTACGAGTGTAAAAATATCCCGGCGATAGCCCAGAGCTGCGGCATAGGTGAAGAACAACAGGTTGCGGCCGGGAACGAAGGTGTTGGGCAGACCTGTTTCTTCAAAGCGGATTTCAACATCCTGGGTCATAGCAGTTTCAGTTATGGCACCAAGGGTTTCCATATTGAGCAGATGATCGCGGCCGAGGCGGCCCTGCCATTGGGGGAAATTTGCGGCGATTGCGGTGCGAATGGGGATGCGAACCTGCAGTTCTACATCGTGGCGCTGGCCATAGTTAAACCCGATTGTTTCAACATAACCATAGTTCGACAGTGCCCAGGCGAGGCATACAGTGGAATCCTGGCCACCGGAAAACAGTACTAATGCGCGCGTTTTGGCGTTATCTTGTGGTGAAGTCATTAGGATGGCCATTCATACCTTGCTCTCGCTTGACCAGATCGTTATTAACAATCACCGAAGAAAGCAACCACCTTTTTAAACAGGACCCCCGATGACCGTTATTGTCGACATAAAAGCGCGTGAAATTCTTGATAGTCGAGGCAACCCGACTGTTGAAGTTGATGTGGTGCTGGAAGATGATTCATTCGGGCGTGCCGCCGTTCCTTCCGGTGCATCAACCGGAGCTTACGAAGCCGTTGAAAAACGCGACGGTGGATCGCGGTATCTGGGCAAAGGGGTTGAAGGTGCGGTTGACGCAGTCAACGGCCTGATTTCCGAAGCTATTGTCGGGCTGGAGGCAGAGGACCAGATCGGTGTCGACTTTGCCATGATTGAGCTTGATGGCAGTGATGACAAAAGCAGTCTCGGAGCCAACGCCATTTTGGGCGTGTCTCTGGCGGTGGCCAAAGCTGCCGCTGACGTTACCGGCCTGCCGCTTTATCGCTACGTCGGCGGGGCAACCTCGCGTCTTTTGCCGGTGCCGATGATCAATATCATCAATGGCGGTGAACACGCTGATAACCTCATAGATATTCAGGAATTCATGATCCTGCCCGTGGGTGCTCCCAACTTCAAGGAGGGGGTGAGAATGTCGGCGGAAGTGTTTCATACATTGAAGAAAAAACTGAGTGCTGCCGGTCACAATACCAATGTCGGTGATGAGGGTGGCTTTGCGCCCAGTCTGTCTTCGACAACGCACGCTCTTGATTTCATCATTATGTCGATCGAAAGTGCGGGCTATAAGCCGGGAGAAGATTTTTATCTGGCACTCGATAGTGCCTCTTCGGAGTTTTATAAAGATGGCATTTACAATCTGACTGGAGAAAACAAGAAATTCGGCGTTGATGAGATGATCAAATATTACGAAGACCTTGTCAGCAGATACCCGATTATTTCGATTGAAGATGGCATGGATCAAGATGACTGGGATGGTTGGCAGGCGCTGACACAGGCTTTGGGGAGCAAAGTGCAGCTGGTGGGGGATGATCTTTTTGTCACCAATCGCACCAAGCTTGAAGAGGGCATCGCCAAGGGCGTCGCAAATTCAATTCTGGTCAAGGTCAATCAGATTGGCACTTTAAGTGAAACTCTTGACGCTGTCAGTTGCGCGCACAGATCGAGCTACACAGTGGTCATGTCGCACCGTTCGGGCGAAACCGAAGATACCACCATTGCTGATCTGGCAGTTGCCACCAACTGCGGTCAGATAAAAACCGGCTCTTTGGCCCGGACCGATAGATTGGCAAAATACAACCAGCTTATGCGGATTGAAGAAGAGCTGGGATCATCGGCAAGTTATGCCGGAAAATCGGTTTTGCGCTGAAATATTGCGCGACCGGCACGGCTTGTATTTAAGCTTTCTTAGCAAAGTTCATCTAGGCTCGCGTTCTATCAAAAAATAGCGGGTTTTTTCAGGTGCATATCGTTACTTCAGCAATTCCCTGGCGGCGTATTGGTTTTGCGGCGCTGAATGTCTGCCTTATGGCTTATTTCGGCTATAATGTGATTATCGGGGATCGTGGCCTGTTGTCCAAATGGCGACTGGCTGATGAAGTGGCCCAACTTGAGCAAAAATTCGACGGCCTCAAACAGCGCCGGGCACAAATTGAACAAAAAGTTTCACTGGTGCGCCCTGAAAGCCTTGATCCTGATATGCTGGATGAACGTGCGCGCATAATTTTGAACCTGGCCCACCCAAATGATATCACCATATTGCGCCCGACCAGACTGACTTCTGACTGAGTTTGCAATAATTTCAATTAACTGAAACTCGGTTAATACATATTTATCTATTTATTTTCAATGCGTTACCTTAGTTTATCCTGAGCTATATGTTGTAGCTTTATGGGGTGAATTGAGATAGGCTGGGATCACGGTTCTGCATGCACTTTAAATGTATTGGAATCGAAGTTGGTTTTTCCAGGGGATCTTTTCATGGCAACAAGCCGTAAAGCATCTGCGACAAAGTCCAGATCATCGACAAAATCAAAAGTGGCGACAAAAAAGTCGAAGGCCAAAACTACAAATATTTTCACAGCCGAACAGGACCTTGATGCCTATCGCGAGATGCTGATGATCCGGCGCTTTGAAGAAAAGGCCGGACAGATGTATGGCATGGGTCTGATTGGCGGGTTTTGCCATTTGTACATTGGCCAGGAAGCGGTGGTAACCGGCATTTCAATGGCAATCAACGAGGGTGACCAGTTTATCACCTCCTATCGCGACCACGGCCACATGCTGGCCCTTGGTATGGACCCCAAAGGGGTAATGGCTGAATTGACCGGCAGGCGCGGCGGCTACTCAAAAGGCAAGGGCGGCTCCATGCACATGTTCAGCCGCGAGAAAAATTTCTATGGTGGCCATGGCATTGTTGCAGCCCAGGTGCCGATTGGCACGGGGTTGGCTTTTTCCAATAAATATCTCGGCAATGGTGCTGTGTCGGTCACCTTCTATGGTGATGGTGCTTCTAATCAGGGCCAGATTTACGAAAGCTTTAATATGGCCAAGCTTTGGGACCTGCCGGTATTGTACGTGGTTGAAAACAATCAGTACGCCATGGGAACCAGTATTGCGCGGGCGTCTTCCAATATGGACCTGTCGCAACGTGGTGCCAGTTTTGGCATACCGGGCGAAAAGGTTGATGGCATGAATGTGTGTGCGGTCAAGCAAGCAAGCGCGCGCGCGCTGGAACATTGCCGCAGTGGCAAGGGGCCGTTTATTCTGGAAATGATGACCTATAGATACCGCGGTCATTCGATGTCGGACCCGGCAAAATACCGCTCCAAGGAAGAAGTGCAGAAGATGCGCGCGGAGCATGATCCTATCGAGCAGGTAAGAGCGCGACTGTTGAGTTCGAAAACCAGCTCGGAAGCCGATTTAAAAGAGATCGATAAAAACATCCGCGCCATTGTGGCTGAGGCAGCCGAGTTTGCCCAGTCAGATGCGCAACCTGATCCATCCGAGCTTTATACGGATATTCTGATTGAACTAGACGCCTAAAGGGCAGGGGAGATATAATGCCAATACAAGTTTTAATGCCTGCCCTGTCACCGACCATGGAAGAAGGCAAGCTTTCCAAATGGCTGGTTAAAGTGGGTGATGAGGTGGCGTCCGGTGATGTGATTGCCGAGATTGAAACCGATAAGGCGACAATGGAAATTGAAGCGGTTGATGAAGGAAAAATCGGCCGCATTTATATTGATGAAGGCACCGACAATGTTGCCATCAATACGCCTATTGCCGTTATTCTGGCTGATGGTGAGGATGAAAGCTCCATTGATGAAATGGCCGCGAGCGCCGCACCCGCGCCGGTTGAAGCTCCAACAGCGGCTATAGAACCGGCTGTTACGGAAACGTCGGTTAGTTCTGTAGTCGTTGAAGCCGATCCGGAAATACCTTCCGGTACCGAAATGGTATCTCTTACCATCCGTGAGGCCTTGCGCGATGCCATGGCTGAGGAAATGCGCCGCGATGAGGCGGTGTTTATCATGGGCGAGGAAGTGGCTGAATATCAGGGCGCCTACAAGGTTACGCAAGGGTTGCTCGATGAATTTGGCGATAAACGCGTGGTCGATACGCCGATTACCGAACATGGCTTTGCCGGACTGGGTGTGGGTGCTGCCTTTGGCGGGCTTAAACCGGTGGTTGAATTCATGACGTTCAATTTTGCCATGCAGGCGATTGATCACATTATCAATTCGGCAGCGAAAACACTTTATATGTCGGGCGGTCAAATGGGCTGCCCGATTGTTTTTCGCGGGCCCAATGGCGCAGCCGCCCGCGTTGCTGCCCAGCACAGTCAGGATTATGCCGCCTGGTATGCCGCCATCCCCGGTCTCAAAGTGGTGGCACCTTATTCGGCAGCGGACGCCAAGGGGTTGCTCAAAGCTGCCATCCGCGATCCCAATCCGGTTATCTTCCTCGAACACGAGATGTTATACGGTCATTCGTTTGACGTACCCGTGCTTGATGATTTTGTCATCCCGCTTGGCAGCGCCAAAATATTGCGCCAAGGCGCTGATGTAACGCTGGTGTCTTATTCAAACGGATTGACCTACACGCTCGGTGCTGCTGATGAACTAGCAGCAGAAGGCATCAATGCCGAGGTTATTGATTTAAGGTCGATACGTCCGCTTGATATGGCAACGGTTATTGCCTCGGTTAAAAAGACCGGGCGTATTGTCACCGTAGAGGAAGGCTGGGCCACATGTGGCATCGGAGCTGAAATATCCGCGCGCGTGGTTTCTGAGGCCTTTGATTATCTTGATGCGCCGCCGACAAGAATATCGAGCGAAGATGTGCCGATGCCTTATGCCGCCAATCTTGAAAAACTAGCCCTGCCGAGTGTCGATGAAATTGTCGTAGCCGCCAAAGCGGTCTGTTACGCTTAACAAGGAGAAGTGCCGATGCCTATACCTATTCTCATGCCAGCACTTTCACCGACAATGGAAACCGGTACGCTGTCCAAGTGGCTGGTTAAAGAGGGTGACACCATAACCTCGGGCGATGTTCTGGCCGAAATCGAGACCGACAAGGCGACGATGGAGGTTGAATCCATCGACGAAGGCCGTATTGCTAAAATCCTCGTGGCTGAAGGGACTGAAGAAGTTCCGGTTAACCAGATGATCGCGGTGATGCTTGAAGAGGGCGAAGACGAAAGCGCACTTGAAGGATTTACCGGCGGTGGTGGTGGCGGTGGTGCCGCTGCAACACCGGTCAAGGCTGATACGCCCGAACCCGCTGCCGTTCCCGTTTCGGAAGCGAAACCACTTGTTCCGGCACCCGCTCCTCAAAATGCTACTAAAATATTTGCCAGCCCGCTGGCCAAACGACTGGCACAGCAGAACAATCTTGATTTAGCAAGGATCAGCGGCAGCGGTCCCAACGGTCGTATTGTCAAACGTGATATCGAAGCTGCTGTGGCCGGTGGCGGTGCAACGATCAGCGCTGCACCAGCACCGAGTGCTGTTGCACTGGCGGCAGGTCCATCTGACCAGGCTATCCTGGCGCTGTACGAAGAAGGCACTTACGACATTGTGCCTCACGATGGCATGCGCAAGATTATTGCCCAGCGGTTGCAGGAATCGAAACAGACGGTGCCGCATTTTTATCTGACGCTGGATTGTGAACTGGATACCCTGCTGAGTGTCCGCAAGCGCATGAATGACCGCTCTCCCAAAGACGGCCCCGCAGCGTATAAAATCTCGGTCAATGACTTTATCATTAAGGCCATGGCAATGGCGCTGCAACGCATCCCCGCAGCCAATGCCACCTGGACCGATGCGGGTATGTTGTTGCACAAGCATTCTGACGTCGGTGTTGCCGTTGCAATTGAAGGCGGTTTGTTCACGCCTGTTATCCGCAAAGCCGAAACCAAGGGTCTGGCCGATATTTCAGCCGAGATGAAGGACCTTGCCGGACGCGCACGCCAGCGCAAGCTCGCCCCGCATGAATATCAGGGCGGTACCACGGCTATTTCCAATCTTGGCATGTTTGGTATCAGTCATTTCTCTGCCGTAATAAACCCACCCCAGGCAACAATTCTTGCCGTGGGAGCGGGGGCACCACGCATGGTGGTGAAAGACGGGGCACCGGTTGTTGCAACCGTCATGACGGTAACGTTATCATGCGATCATCGTGCTGTTGACGGTGCTCTGGGTGCAAATTTACTGGGTGAATTCAAGGCCTTCATTGAAGAGCCGGGTATGATGCTGGTTTAAGTGAAAGTGAGATACTAATGGCTGATACACAATTTGATCTCATTGTCATCGGTGCCGGTCCCGGTGGCTATGTGGCGGCCATTCGCGCCGCTCAACTGGGCATGAAAGTGGCGGTGATTGAGCGTGAACATCTGGGTGGCATATGTCTCAACTGGGGCTGCATTCCCACCAAGGCGTTGTTGCGCAGTGCTGAAATTTATCACCTCATTCAAAACGCCGAGGAGTTTGGTCTCAAGGTTGAGGGGGTTTCTTTTGACGCCACCAAGATCGTCAAGCGCAGTCGTCAGGTGGCCAAGAAACTTGCCGGTGGTGTTGGTTACTTACTGAAGAAAAACAAAGTCACCATCATTGATGGCGAAGCCAAATTAAAAGGCAAAGGTCAGGTATCAGTCGTTAAAGACGGCAAGGCCTTGCCCGATGTTTCAGCCAAACACATTATTCTCGCCACCGGTGCGCGCGCGCGTTCGCTGCCCGGTCTTGAGCCTGATGGCAAGCTGGTGTGGACCTACAAGGAAGCCATGGTTCCCGAAGCCCTGCCCAAATCTCTGCTGGTGGTGGGTTCCGGTGCTATTGGTATTGAGTTTGCCAGTTTTTATCGCACCATGGGTGTGGACGTCACCGTGGTTGAGGTCATGGACCGGGTTTTGCCAGTTGAGGATAAAGAGATTTCAGCCTTGGCGCATAAGGCATTTGAAAAGCAGGGCATGAAAATCCTCACCAGTGCGACCGTGGAAAAGCTGGAGAAATCCAAAACCAATGTAACGGTGACCATCAAGGACAAAAAAGGCAAGCAGGAAAAAGTCACCGTTGATCGCGTCATTCTGGCCATCGGCATTACCGGTAATGTTGAAAACATCGGACTTGAGGAATTGAAAATCAAGGTTGATCGCGGTCATGTGGTGATTGATCAGTGGTGCCATACCAATGTTGCCGGTATCTATGCCATTGGTGACCTTGCCGGACCGCCGTGGCTGGCGCACAAGGCCAGTCATGAAGCGATTATGTGTGTGGAGAAGATTGCCGGGCAGAAAAATGTCCATCCCATGGATACAAGCAACATTCCCGGTTGCACCTATTGCCACCCGCAGATCGCCAGCGTTGGCCTCACCGAAGAAAAGGCCAAGGAAGCCGGACACAAGGTGCGGGTAGGGCGCTTTCCTTTCCAGGCCAACGGCAAGGCGATTGCTTTGGGCGAACCTGAGGGCATGATAAAAACCGTGTTTGACGCCAAAACCGGCGAAATGCTCGGTGCGCACATGATTGGCGCCGAAGTTACCGAACTGATACAGGGGTTTGTTATTGCCAAAACTCTGGAAACCACCGAACATGAGTTGATGGAAACCGTGTTCCCCCATCCGACATTAAGCGAAATGATGCACGAAGCCGTCCTTGATGCCTATGATCGTGTTATTCATTCCTGAGACAGAAAACCATGGTGACAGTCCTCGACATAAATTCCGACGCTGACAAGCCGCGACATCCTGAAAAAGTCAACCGGCCAGAAACGCCGTTGTTGCGCAAGCCTGCCTGGATACGGGTGAAGGCGCCGGGATCACCGATCTATCAGGAAACCCGCAAAATTGTCCGCGACAATAATCTGGTCACTGTGTGTGAAGAAGCCGGATGCCCCAATATTGGTGAATGCTGGACCAAAAAACACGCCACCATGATGATTATGGGTGACACGTGCACGCGAGCGTGTGCATTTTGCAATGTACGCACAGGCAAACCAGGACCACTTGATGCGGCGGAACCGCAAAATGTTGCCAATGCAGTTGCAACGCTTGGGCTTAAACATGTGGTGATTACGTCGGTGGACCGCGATGATCTCGATGATGGCGGCGCGCAACATTTTGCCCAAGTAATTCGTGCCATCCGGGAAGTGTCACCTGACACAACCATTGAAGTATTAACCCCGGATTTCCTGCGCAAGGACGGTGCATTACAGATTGTCGTTGCAGCCAAACCGGATGTGTTCAATCACAACCTTGAAACCGTGCCATCGCACTATCTCAATGTGCGCCCGGGTGCGCGCTACTTTCATTCCATAAGATTGCTGCAGCAGGTCAAGGAACTGGACCCGACGATGTTCACCAAATCCGGCATGATGGTGGGCTTGGGAGAAAACCGTCATGAGGTGTTGCAGGTGATGGATGACATGCGCGTGGCTGATGTTGATTTCCTCACCATTGGTCAATATCTGCAACCAACGCGCAAGCACCACGCGATTGCCCGCTACGTTGAGCCCGATGAATTCAAATCCTATGAAACAAGTGCTTATGCAAAGGGCTTTTTACTGGTCTCTTCAAGCCCGCTGACGCGCTCGTCGCATCATGCCGGTGAAGATTTTACCCGGTTGCAACAGGCACGGCTGGCGTCCAAGCGGCAATAATCCATGCGAAAAATCAACAGAACCCATGTGGTTGGCCATTCGGCCGATGCCATGTTTGACCTTGTGGCCGACGTGGAAAAATATCCTGAGTTCCTGCCGCTATGTGAAGATCTGAACGTGCTTTCACGCTCAATCGAGGGGAAC
>CAZJUF010000031.1:0-13401 GCA_964549055.1 uncultured Hyphomicrobiales bacterium
TATGCCCGTGACACCGATTACATTGTCAAAAATGATGAGGTCATCATCATTGACGAGTTTACCGGCCGCATGATGGAAGGCCGGCGTTATTCAGAAGGATTGCATCAGGCTCTGGAAGCCAGGGAACATGTGACGATCCAGCCTGAAAACCAGACGCTTGCCTCCGTAACCTTCCAGAACTATTTCCGCCTCTACGACAAGCTTGCCGGAATGACAGGCACAGCAATTACCGAAGCTGCCGAATTTCATGATATTTACAAGCTCGAAGTTCTTGAAATCCCAACCCACATGGATATTTGCCGCGAAGATACCGATGACGAAGTCTATCGCACAACTACGGAAAAGTTCAACGCGGCAATCGATCTGATCAAAGACTGTCACGAACGCGGTCAGCCCATATTGGTCGGCACGACTTCAATTGAAAAATCAGAGCTGTTGGCTGAAATGCTTAAACAGCGCAAAGTCGAACACAATGTTCTCAATGCGCGTTATCATGAGCAGGAAGCCAGAATTATTTCAAAAGCCGGCTTTCCCGGTACTGTAACCATCGCCACCAACATGGCTGGTCGCGGCACGGATATTCAGCTTGGCGGCAATCTGGACATGTTGATTGCCGAGGAAACCGCCGGTCTCGAAGATGAAAAGAAGATTGCCGAAATCAAGGAAAGAATAACCGCTGAAGTTGCGGAACGCAAAGTCAAGGCACTTGAAGCCGGGGGTTTGTGTGTTCTGGGCACTGAACGTCATGAAAGCCGCCGCATCGACAATCAGTTGCGCGGGCGCTCAGGCCGTCAGGGCGATCCGGGACGGTCACACTTTTTCCTCAGTCTCGAAGATGATCTGATGCGTATTTTCGGCACCGATCGCATGGATGGCATGTTGAAAAAACTGGGTCTGGAAGAAGGCGAAGCCATTGTTCACCCCTGGATCAACAAGGCTTTAGAAAAAGCCCAGCAGAAAGTTGAAGCGCGCAACTACGACATTCGCAAAAACCTGCTCAAATTCGATGATGTGATGAATGACCAGCGCACGGTGATTTTTGAACAGCGGCTGGATTTGATGGATGGTGAGGAGGTTGCTGATACGGTGGTTGATATGCGCCATCAGGTGATCGAGGAAATGGTCAGTGCCCATATCCCTGAGCGGGCTTATGCCGAACAATGGGATGTCGCGGGATTAAAAGAAAAAGTCAAGGAAGTCCTTAATCTGGATTTACCCATTAAGGAATGGGCGCAAGAAGAAGGCATTGCCGATCAGGAAATTCGCGAACGCCTGCTGAAAAAGGCAGATCAGGCAGCCGCTAAAAAGGCTGCGGACATTACGCCGGAAGTCATGCGGGACGTGGAAAAAGCTGTCTTGCTGCAAACGCTTGATCATCTTTGGCGCGAACATCTGGTGATGCTGGAACATTTCAGACAAGTGGTTGGCCTGCGCGGGTATGGTCAGCGCGACCCGTTGAACGAATATAAAACCGAAGGCTTCACATTATTCGAAAACCTGCTGATAAAAATGCGCGAAATGGTGACCACACAGCTGTTGCGCATAGAGCTGATGGATGAAGAAGCACCAAGTCTGGATGATGCGGATTTCTCCGAAATGGAAGCGCAACACTTGAGCCCTTTAACCGAAGATGATGAATTTGATGAAGACAGCGTGCGGCTGGCGGCAAGTTACGGCTCTACCGTGCGCAATCCATCGAAGGAAGATTTAAATCCAGCGGACCCTGAAACCTGGGGCAAAATCCCCCGTAATTCTACCTGTCCCTGCGGTTCGGGCAAAAAATTCAAACATTGCCACGGTCGTCTGGCCTGAATTTAAAGGCCACGATCAACTTTCCCGGTTGGTTTACTCGGTTCATGGGGTATATTTGAGCCTATGACTACCGATCAAATGATTCTATTCGCCTTGCTGGCAGGCGTATTTGTCTTTCTTATCTGGGGCCGCTGGCGCTATGACCTTGTAGCGTTTCTAGCCCTCATCATTGCGCTGATTGTTGGAATTGTGCCTTCTGATCAAGCCTTTAGCGGGTTTGGACATCCGGCAACCGTCATCGTTGCGCTGGTGTTGATTATCTCGCGCGGCCTGTCTAATTCCGGGGCGATCGAGTTGATTGCGCGTTATCTGGTCGATTCGACACGTTCCTTAAGTGCGCATATTTCCGTCATGGCAGGGCTGGCTGCCGGATTATCCGCTTTGATGAATAATGTGGGTGCACTGGCTTTGCTGATGCCGGTTGATATGCAGGCAGCCAGCAAGGCCAAGCGCAGTCCGGCGCTGACATTAATGCCGCTGTCCTTTGCCTCTATTTTGGGCGGCATGATCACTTTGATTGGCACGCCGCCAAATATCATTATCGCTGCTTATCGCGAAAAGGCGCTTGGTGAAGCGTATTCCATGTTTGATTTTGCACCCGTTGGTCTGGCGGTGGCGATGGTGGGTGTTGTTTTCATCGCAACCATTGGCTGGCGCTTGATCCCAACGGCCAGTACAGACCGCAATTCGGCCCAGGAGCTGTTTAATCTCGAAGGCTATATTGCCGAAGCCAAGGTTGTCGAGACCAGTTCCATTGTCGGCAAGCGCATCAATGAACTTGATGAATTGAGCGGAGAAAATGACATCACCATTATCGGTATGGTGAGAAAAGGCAAAAGGTTGCCCGGCATGGCGCGGCGTCAGGTGTTGCAAAAAAACGATGTGCTGGTGCTTGAGGCATCGCCAGCAGCACTGGAAAAATTCATTGGTGCAGCCGGTCTGGAATATGCCGGTGCCCATAAACACGCAAGCGGCCTTCTGGGTGGCGGTAATCTGTCATTGGTGGAAGTTGTTGTACCGGAAGGCGCGCGCATTGAAGGCCGGTCATCGCTGTCCGTGCGCTTGTTATATCGCCATGCGGTGACCTTGCTGGGTGTTTCGCGCCAAGGGCAACGCTTTCGCGACCGGGTACGGGATTTGAAAATTGAAGCCGGTGACGTGCTTTTGCTCATCGGACCGGTCGAGCGTATGCCGGAAATCATCAACTGGCTCGGCTGCCTGCCACTGGCAGAACGCGGTCTGCAACTGGTGCAGCGACAAAAAGCACTGCTTGCCGTCGGGCTTTTCGGCACCGCTGTTGCGCTGGCAAGTTTTGGCTATCTCTATCTCCCGGTTGCCCTGGCAGCAACAGCTGCTCTGATGGTTTTGTTTGAGATTGTTCCGATCCATCAGGTCTATGATGCGATTGAATGGCCGGTGATTGTTTTGCTTGGCTCGATGATCCCGATTGGCGGGGCGATGGAAACAACCGGGGCAACGGCTCTCATCGCCAATGGCATCGTCGAAATTTCGGCGGGGTATTCTGCGGCAGTTGTTTTAACGCTGCTGATTGTGGCCACCATGACCCTGTCTGATCTTTTGAACAATACAGCAACTGCCATCATCATGGCACCGATTGCAATTTCCATTGCCAATGGTCTCAACGTCAATCCAGATCCGTTTTTGATGGCGGTGGCGATTGCTGCCTCGTGCGCCTTCCTCACCCCCATCGGTCACAAGAACAACACATTGATCATGGGTCCCGGCGGCTATAAGTTTGGTGATTACTGGCGTATGGGGTTGCCACTGGAAATCCTGGTGATTGTTATTTCCGTGCCGATGTTATTATGGGTGTGGCCGCTTTAGGGTTTGTTGAGTACCGTACACAAGGAGATCAATCCATGCCTGAAAATACATATCGTGGCAGCTGTCACTGCCGATCCGTGCAATTTGAAATTGATACCGATTTACCAGAACTCACCACCTGCGATTGCTCAATCTGTCGGCGGAAAAATGCTCTTATGGTTAAAGTCCATGAGAGTTCATTGCGTATATTGACCGGTAGGGACGCCTTGGCAACTTATCAGTTTCATACAAATACGGCTGAGCACTATTTCTGCAAAACATGTGGCATTTATCCGTTTCACCGCAAGCGTGTCACACCGGATTATTTTGGCGTAAATGTATATTGCCTCGAAGACTTCAATCCGACTGGAATTCCGGTACGTGCCACGGTCGGTGCCGGAATGTCGTAAACACGCATAGAGCTTTAAAGATTGCGCCCGATCTGCAAAAACTTTTCGCGCCGGTGCTCGAGAATTTCTTCGCGGCTCATGTCGGTGTATTTTTCGAGAGCCGCAGCTATGGCATCACCTGTGGCTGAGATTGCCTTGGCCGGCTCGCGGTGGGCACCGCCTGTAGGTTCATCGATGATGGTGTCAATGACGCCAAATTCCTTAAGGTATTTAGAGCTTACTTTCATCGCTGTTGCCGCATCTTGCGCTCGGGCCGGGTCGCGCCACAGAATGGAAGCGGAGGCTTCGGGCGAGGCGACGGAGTAAATCGAATGCTTGAGCATTAAAACCTCATTGGCAGTGGCAATCGCTACCGCGCCACCGGAGCCGCCTTCACCGATAATAACAGAGATATGGGCTACTTTGAGTGCCAGGCAGCAATCTGTTGAACGTGCAATGGCTTCAGACTGGCCGCGTTCTTCAGCACCAATGCCGGGATAGGCACCGGCGGTATCGATAAAGCTGATGACCGGGATATCAAATTTATCCGCCATCTCCATCAAACGCACAGCTTTGCGGTAGCCTTCAGGCCGCGCCATGCCGAAATTATGTTTGAGGCGGGCTTCGGTGTCAGAACCTTTTTCATGGCCCATCACCAACACCGGATTGCCCTGAAAACGGGCAAACCCGCCCACAAGAGCTTCATCTTCGGCATATTTTCTGTCACCGGCAAGGGGGGTAAATTCGTCGAAAAGACCAGCGACATAATCGAAAAAATGTGGCCGGCCGGGATGGCGCGCCACCATGGTTTCCTGCCACGGATTGAGGTTGGCGTAAATCTCGGTCAATCTTGAGACAGCTTTTTCCTCAAGCTGCTTAACCTCTGCGTCAAGGGCAACACCTTCGTCACCCTCACCAAGTGCTTTTAGTTCAGCAACCTTGCCTTCAATATCGGCAACCGGTTTTTCAAAATCCAAATATGTCCGCATAATCCATCAAATATAAGGTTGTACAATCGAGTTTAATTTTCCTGCGGACACTGACCGTGAAGCGGCCAGATGTCAACTGTTGCAGGGCCGGAGCGTTAATGGCATTCTTTCAAAACATGTGTAATGTGGTTTGCTGATTATAATTCAACGAAACAGAAAGGTCGGTTTGTATGTCTTTTGAGATTTGGTTGGCCTTCGTAGCCGCCTGCGTCGTTCTTACTCTCATGCCCGGCCCCAGCGTTTTGTTGGTAGTAGGACAGGCAATAATGCGTGGCACTCCAGCTGCTCTTTTATGCGTTATAGGTGACCTGTTTGGGAACATTTTGCTGATGATGCTGTCCCTTGTTGGCGTTGGTGCTATTTTAGCGACATCAGTGACGTTGTTTCAGATTGTGAAGTGGACCGGAGTTGCCTATTTGGCCTACCTTGGTTATTGCCAGATTATTGACGCGCGAAAAGAGGCATCGCCAGACCCACAAGAAAGTCGCCCCACTTTTTCGTTAGGCAGCTTCAATGCCGGATTTCTTACCGCTGCCCTGAACCCCAAGGCGGTAATGTTCTATTTGGCTTTTTTAACCCAGTTCATGGATCCTGACGGCGACCAATTTGTGCAATTTTCAATTTTGCTGGCAACATCAACGATTGTCACGGGTCTTATCCTCTCAGGCTATGTTCTGATTGCGGCACGGGCACGAAAGTCTTTTCAAAGCGGCCCTGCAAGAAAATACTTTGGCTATACCGGGGGCGGTTTTTTAATCGGCGGCAGCGTGTTAATGGCCACATCGCGCTGAATGGCATGAAACTCAACAGACCTTAAACTGACGCAGACAACGGATGATGATCGTGAACCAGTTTTTTGAGACGTTCATCGAGCACGTGGGTATAGATCTGCGTGGTCGATATATCGGCATGGCCGAGCATTTGCTGGACCGAGCGCAAATCGGCACCAAAGGCGACCAGATGGCTGGCAAAGGCATGGCGCATGACGTGGGGTGATAATCTTCTCGGCTCAATTCCGGCTAATGCACCTAGTTCTTTCAACTCCTGACCAAAGCGCTGGCGGGTGAGATGACCACTTGTTCCGCGCGAGGGAAACAACCACGTCTGATCACTCGCCCGGCCTGCCATTTTGACATTCAGTTCACACAAATAGGCGCGCATTGCCTGTTTTGCCGGTTGGCTCAACGGCACCAGGCGTTCTCTGCCACCTTTACCGCGCACGAATAAAAAGCGGTCATCAGAGGTGGCAGCGGTTACCGGCAGGCCGACCAGTTCCGACACGCGCAGGCCGGTGGCATATGTGATTTCAACCAGACAGTTGAGCCTGAGAGCACGAAGCTTGTGCGACGGTGCTGCTTTTTCAACCTGTATTCTTGAATGCTTGAGCAATTGTTCCACATCATCGACACTCAGGGTCTTTGGCAAGGGCCGGTTTAATCTGGGCCGATCGATGGTCGTTGCCGGATTATCGCTACGGATACCTTCAGAATATAAAAATTTGAAAAACTGCCGAACAGCTGAAAGCTTGCGTGCCGTGGAGGATGCAGCCAGTCCCTGATCTGACAGCTCACCGAGGTAGTGGCGAATATCATCAGGGGTGGCGGCGACAAAAGAGGTGCTGCTTTTTGAAATGCTGGCGGAAAAATCGCTCAGATCACGCCGATAGGCATCAATGGTATTTAACGCTGCACCGCGCTCAGCGCTGAGCATCTCCAAAAAAGCTTCAATGTGATGAAAGTCATTCATTGAGAACATTTTAAGTTGAGGAGGCAAATAAAGGATTACTGATTTTTGAATTTATCCGACGGGATGGGGATAATGATTTCCTGGTTTGGGGGATCGACCACTTCTGCCAGAACATACAAAATGCCATATCCGGCACCGCCAAGCAGTCCGAGAAAAAGTAAAAACCGCAGCAGTGCAAGCATTAAATCATCCCATAAAATCAATTATCGTTGTTAAACGCTATAAAACTTGAGCATTTGTTACCAAACGCGATAGATGCTAAAGGCTCAGGGCCAAATCAGGCGAGCGCATGGATCATATCGGCAACGGGGTTAAAAGGCTACAAATTGAACGCTGTAAAAACAAGAACCAGTCGCATTAAAAAAATTACCTCTGATCTCGGTGATCGCAGTATTGTTCTGATTGGCCTGATGGGGTGTGGAAAATCCAGTATTGGCCGCAGATTGGCAACGCGCCTCAAATTACCCTTTGTCGATGCCGATAGCGAAATAGTGGAAGCCGCAGGAAAATCAATTGCAGAAATATTTGAAGAAGACGGCGAAAAAGTGTTCCGGGACGGTGAACGCCGGGTCATCGCCCGCCTTTTGGACACTTCCGCCCAGGTTCTGGCCACAGGCGGTGGCGCTTTCATGAATGCTGACATTCGAGAAAATATTCACGACAAAGGAATTTCGATCTGGCTGCGGGCTGATCTCGATCTGCTGATGGAGCGGGTGGGGCGCCGCTCCAACCGACCCTTGCTGCAAACCGAAAACCCGCGCGCGGTGATGCAATCCCTCATGGAGGAACGCTATCCGATCTATGAGCAGGCCGATATTATCGTCGACAGCCAACAGGTCGCCCACGATGTTATTGTGCGCGATGTAACAAAAAAACTTGCAGATTATTTAACCACAACGCGTAATGAGCATTGAAATTGCTCAAAAATTGAGTATATCCTGTTCAATGCATATGTGCTGCCATTGAGCGGCACGACCTTTGGACCGAAAAATGACCATCCAGGCCGCTGAGCGCCCTTCTGAAAATAATCCTGAAAACAAAAGTGTCACCATCAAGGTCGGGCTGGATAATCGCAGCTACGACATTGTCATTGGTAGCAGCCTCATTGATAATGCGGCTGATTATATTGTGCCATTTCTTCCCCGGCCCAAAACCGCGATTGTCACGGACGAAAATGTTGCCCGCCATCACCTGAAGACCCTCACCGACAGTCTTGAAGCTGTGGGTATTGATGTCACCTCTATTATTCTGCCGCCGGGCGAGGCGACAAAAAGTTTTGCCTCACTCGAAACCGTCTGCGACCAACTGCTTGATGCCGACATAGAGCGCAATGATGTGGTCATCGCTTTTGGTGGCGGTGTTATTGGCGATCTTGCCGGGTTTGCTGCATCGGTTTTGCGCCGGGGCATCAGCTTCATCCAGATCCCAACTTCGTTGCTGGCCCAGGTTGACAGTTCCGTTGGCGGTAAAACCGGGATTAATTCGCAGCTTGGCAAGAACCTCATCGGGGCGTTTCACCAGCCGGTTTTGGTGCTGGCCGATATTGATGTGCTCAATACATTACCGGATCGCGAGTTTCGCGCCGGCTACGCTGAAGTTGTTAAATACGGCCTTATCGATAATCCGGGGTTCTTCAACTGGCTTGATCAAAACCACAACACGCTGTTTGGCGGCGAGCCCGATGCCCGGCGCCATACGGTTGAAACCTCCTGTCGCGCCAAGGCAGGTATTGTTGAAGAAGATGAGTTTGAACACGGACGACGCGCTTTATTGAACCTCGGCCATACATTTGGACATGCGCTGGAAGCAGCAACCGGTTATTCCCAACGCCTCATTCATGGTGAAGGCGTGGCGATCGGCATGGTCATGGCCTTTGATCTGTCGCATCGTCTTGGGTTTTGCCCGGCTCAGGATCTCGAAGCCATGGAGGCCCACCTCAAATCAGTTGGCCTGCCGACACGGGCATCGCAAATTGAAGGTGATCTGCCTGATGCTGAAGAATTCTTCAAATTGATGTCTCAGGACAAAAAAGCCAACGCCGGTGTCCTCACCTTTATTCTGACACGGGGTATCGGCAAGGCCTTTATTACGTCAGACGTTGCAAAAGACGTCCTCATGTCATTTCTGCAGGAGCAATTACCACCACGATGACCATAGGCATCCTCGCTAGCCTCGGCGCTATCATTGCGCTTCTTGTTCTGTCGGCCTTCTTTTCGGGATCAGAAACCGCCCTGACCGCCACCTCGCGCGCGCTGATGTTAGGGTTGGAGCGCCAGGGCAGTGCAAAAGCTGCTCTCGTGCAAAAATTAATATCAGCCAAGGAAACGCTTATCGGCGCTATCCTGCTGGGCAATAATTTTGTCAATATTCTGGCGTCCGCCCTGGCAACCAGCCTGTTGGTGGATATTTTCGGAGACACCGGGGTGATTTATGCCACTTTGGTGATGACGGCGCTGGTTTTGATTTTTGCGGAAGTTTTACCTAAAACCTACGCGATAGCCCATCCTGAACGCATGGCGCTGGCAGTGGCGCCGATAATTCGGATTTTTGTTGCCATCTTTGGCCCGATAACCCGGGTGGTGCAGATTATTGTGCGCCAGGTTCTGGCTTTCTTCGGCGTTGATATGGACGAAAAAACTGCGGTATTATCCGCGCACGAAGAAATTCGCGGGGCTATTGACCTGCATCATCTCGAAGGTGGCGTGATTAAAGATGATCGCGATATGCTCAGCGGCCTGTTGAACCTGCGGGAGATGGAAGTCTCTGACGTGATGGTTCACCGCACCAAGATGCTGGCGGTTGATGTGGCACGTCCAACGGGCAAAATAATCTCCGAACTGCTGGAAAGCGGTTTTTCACGCATTCCGGTGTGGCGGGACGATCCCGACAATATTATTGGTATTCTGCACGCAAAAAATCTGCTGCGCGCCCTCAGCGAAGCCAAGGGCCAGGTGAGCAAAATAAACATCGAAAAAATCAGCACCAAACCCTGGTTTGTGCCCGATACCACAAACCTGCAGGACCAGCTTGACGCCTTCCTCACCCGCAAAACCCATTTTGCCGTGGTGGTGGACGAATATGGCGAGGTCATGGGGCTTTTGACTCTGGAAGATATTCTCGAAGAAATTGTCGGCGAAATTGCCGATGAACATGATGAAGAAGTGATTGACCTTGAGCCCGATAAAACCGGTGCCATAAAAGTGGACGGGACATTGCCGGTGCGCGATATCAACCGCACTATGGACTGGTCTTTGCCCGATGATGAGGCAACAACAATAGCCGGGCTGGTGATCCATGAAGCCCAGACAATACCTGAGCCGTCTCAGGTGTTTACATTCTATGGCTACAGATTTGAAATTTTAAAGCGCCAGCGCAACCAGATTACCTTGATCAAGATTAGCCCGGTGCGAGAGTAAAATTGAGGGTTTTCCTTGATATTTCCGAATTCAAACCGTATACAGCCAGACGAGATTGATTGGCGTTAATTGCTCTTAGGCAGTTCTTAATGCTATAATCGTACTCACATGTATCCGACATTTTTTAATTTTCGAGGTAGGGAAACGAAACCATGCGAAAAAGCGGATCAAGTTTAGTTTTAGCAAGCCTTCTGGCTGGAGTTTCCGTCATGGCAACGCCAAATTACGCTAAAGCTGATGTGGATGATTTTATTCAGGAGCTTCTCAGTGCTCCTCCTCTTAACACGCAAAGAATTAACAGCCAGCGTAAATTCGCCACACCCGTTGATAGAAAACCGGGTCATTCAGATACTGTCAGAGATAAAGCTCTGCTACCTGAGCCGTTCGTTGCGCTGCGTCAGAAGACACTCAAGCCAGCCGAACAAATGGATAATCTTGCAACGGCTGTTTATACATTGTTGAACAAACCTGCAGGTGCGCCGGTCCGCGTTCGCGCCAATCAACGCAAGCCCATCGTTAATTTTTACCAAAGCAATGATTTCTCTCCTCTTTGGGTTGGGAAAGAAGGCCTTAACGACAAGGCAAAACGCCTTCTGGCGCTGCTTGGCAAAGCCGGGGAAGAAGGACTTAGAGCGCTGGATTACCTGCCTGCTTCACTTTCTGATTTTGACGATAGCGGTGATAGTATTGGAACATCACCGGAAAATCTGGCGCGGTTGGAAATTGAATTTACAGCCGCCGCACTCGAATATTCTCATCAGGCGTCTGCGGGCCGGGTAAAGCCCATTCGAATTTCCGATCTACATGGTGTGGCAGCCAAACCGGTTGATCCTGCGGAAGTTCTGCTCAAATTGAAAGCAACCGCTGAGCCTGATAATTACCTTGCCTCGTTGCAGCCGCTGATGCCGCAATATCAAAACCTTAAAACCGCGCTGGCCAAATACCGCAAAATCTCAAACACCGGCGAGACTATTTATATTCCTGGCGGTCGCATGATCAAGGCCGGTGGCCGTGATGATCGTCTTGAACTTGTTGCAAGGAGACTGGGGCAACTCGGGCTTTATGATGTTCCGCCCGAACAAAGCGCTGAAGAAAGCTCATTCTATGGCCCCAAACTGGTAGCCGCTGTGAAAAAATTGCAGCAGCAATCGGGCTTAAGGAGCGAAGGTATCATCGGGCCCAAAACACTGGCCACACTTAATGGTCAATCCTCAGAAGAAAAAATTACCAAAATTGTTCTAAGTATGGAGCGGTTACGCTGGCTGCCTCAGGACTTGAAAAGCCGGTATATTTTCGTCAATCAGGCGTTTTTCGAAACCTGGATGATGGATGACGGCAAGGAGGTCTATCGCTCCGATGTCATCGTTGGCCTGGCCAAGTTTCAAACGGCTGTCTTTGCCGATGAAATGGAAAAGGTCACCTTAAATCCAAACTGGTATGTGCCCCGCTCCATCATTTATGAAGACATGATACCCAAACTGCTGGCCAACCCATATTATCTGCAACAGCAAGGCTATGACGTCCTGGATGGCAGTGGTCGTGAGGTCGACAGTTCAGCCATTGACTGGGGGCGGTTCGGCTCGCGAAATGCCATCACCTATACTGTGCGCCAGCCTCCTGGGCCCAAGAATGCACTTGGCAGGGTGAAGTTCATGTTTCCAAACAAGTTTTCAATATACATGCATGACACGCCGGCACGCAGCCTGTTCAAGAACAAATCCCGGGCCTTCAGTCATGGCTGTGTTCGCCTGCAAAAACCGCTGGAATTTGCTAATATTGTTCTGGGAACCGTTGGCTGGTCACCGGAAAGAATACGCGCGGCAATTGATTCTGGCAAAAACCAGACAATTTTCCTCAAGAAAAAAATTCCCGTCTACCTGGGCTATTACACTGCCTGGGCCGATGCCGAGGGAAATGTAAGAACCCGAAACGATGTGTATGGCCGTGACCGTGTTTTGCAACAGGCATTTGAGCAAAATATACGAGCGCTTTCTGGCAAAAAATTCGCGTCAAGATAACTCAAGGCCCGAGATACAAATCAAAGCATAAAAGGCCGCAACCAAGTTGCGGCCTTTCGTGTATGAGCCGCCTTATACTTCATCAGGCGACAACGCCTTGATGGCGAGCGCGTGGATCGGGCCTTGTAATTCTTCCGCCAAGGCCTCATTAATCAACCGATGGCGCTTGACCAGCGACAGGTCAGTAAATCGGGCTGAAACGACCGTAATCCGGAAATGAGTTTGCCCTCCAGGCCGGGCTCCTGCGTGGCCAGCATGGAGGTGGCTTTCATCTTCCACAGAAATTTGTGTCGGTTCCAGAGCCTTTGTTATTTTTTCTGTGATTTTCTCAACAACAACCTGTGACATATTATCCTTTTATCCTGTATAATCATTTGCTTTGTTAATTTTAGAACTTAAGAGACCAGAAGTGAACGAAAAGTCGAAATATTTTGACAGCATACGGGTTAAGCCGGAGAAAGACCGTCTTAAATCCACTGCTGAACCACAATGTGATGTCACCGGATGTCCGCAACCTGGCGTGCATCGCGCGCCCAAGGGGCGCGGCCAGGATGGCCAGTATCATCAATTTTGTATGGCGCACGTGCGCGAATACAATAAATCTTTTAATTATTTCAAAGATATGTCGGATATCGACGTGGCTGATTATCAAAAATCAGCCCGCACCGGACACCGGCCGACATGGTCTTTGGGCACCAACAGTGGGGCCGCCAGCCCCAATGACAAATCGACAGACAGTCGAGGCAATCCCAAATTCGCCGATTCGTTTGGGTTTTTTGGTGAAAAATATACCGATGGCAAATGGGTCAAGCGGGAAAAACGCCAGATTCGTAACGCAGAACGCAAATCTCTGGCCACCCTTGGCCTCGACATTGATGTCAAACCGGCAGAGGTAAAGGCGCAATTCAAGATACTGGTGAAACGTCACCATCCCGACGCCAATGGTGGTGGCCAGGAATTTGAGGAAAAACTGCGTGAAATAATTCAGGCATATGACTATCTTAAGGCATCTGGATTTTGCTAGAATGTCTTTGAAATTTTGAAATCCTGCCTTGCACTCAAGTAAATAATCCCTCAAAACTGACAGCCGTAGAAATTGACACCCCCACTTTTAGGCCTGTACTCCGGGAAAGAAAGACGAAAGACATGACGACACAAGCGTATGATGAAGCCACTTTGCCGGATATGAAAGTGTCCGTAAATCAGG
>CAZJUF010000032.1:0-4357 GCA_964549055.1 uncultured Hyphomicrobiales bacterium
CGGTTCGTGCGAAATGTATTCGGTTGGTGCGTGCTCACCCAAAGCGTGGCCAAAATTGAAATCTTTCAATGAGCGGATAAAGGCTTTGAGGTGGCCGAGACCGGCAGCGGCTTGCGCGTTGGTTGCAAGCGTCATCGGTGCGCCCATTTCAGCCGAGATTGTTTCGGCCATTTCCATGCTGCGTCTGGAATAAATTTCAGCCAGCTTTTCCAGCAGGGCGAGGCGTTCATCGCGCGAAGTCTGGCTATAGGTTTCAAAGGCTGTGCGGGCAGCTGCCACGGCTTTGTCGACATCAACGGATGAGCCAAGCGAAATAACGGCATAGGCCTGTTCGTCGGCAGGGTTTATCACGTCGAAATCGTGCGGTGTTGCTGGTGCAACCCATTGTCCGTCTATATAGAAATCTGTTTTTCTAATCATTGAAAATACCCTGACTTAAAATTGTGAGTGATGTAATTCTGGAGAGTTCCACAACGAAAAAAGGCACCGTATTATACGATGCCTTATCATTCAGTTCGCAAACAAGGATGTAAAGCCTATTTTATCTTGGCTTCCTTAAACTCGACATGCTTGCGGGCAACGGGGTCATATTTTTTCAGAACCATCTTTTCGGTCATGGTCCGGGCGTTTTTCTTGGTGACGTAGTAAAACCCAGTGTCAGCAGTGCTGACGAGCTTGATTTTAACGGTAGCAGCTTTTGCCATTTTTCAAATCCTGTGTGGTATAATTCTGTGCATCCAGCGCCTTTATGGCGAATGCGGAAATCCTGAGCGTGAAACTACTCAACTTTCGTGTCGTGTCAAGCATTCTCGCAATTCTTTCTAGTGCTCAATTCTTAAAAACTTGCCCTGGGCGTGAAAATAAAACGGTGTGGGATAGTCAGGATCGTTGAGATGGCCCTTATCCAGCCTGATTTTCAGGTGTTTTAGCACTACTTGCGTAATCAGAGGCAAGTCGACTTCCAGGGCTTCATCGAATGTCAGCCAGCGCCGTTCCAGCAATTCATTGGTGGGGACATCCTCATTGTTCAAGGTTCTTGATATGCCGCTGGCGTCAGCGGCAAAAAAGCGCGTATCATAACGCCTTGGTCGGCCCGGAGGAGTTATGGCGCGGGCAATATAGGTCAATCCCGCCAACGAGGGCGATACGCCGTGATTGAGAAAATCCTGCCAGGCAGCGCAGCGGCTGGATTGTTTGTGGGTTTGCGGGGTGCCATAAAGAATTCCGGCTTCTTCATAGGCTTCGCGAATAGCTGCCATGCCAAGGGCGCGGGCGCGGTTGATACTAACCCCACGCTTCATGTTTTTAAGCAGTTTACCCATGGTGGCAGCTGAAAAGTCACCGGTAGGTGCGACCCGACTGTCAGCGAAATCAACCCGGCCACCGGGGAAGACAAATTTTCCCGGCATGAATTTATGATTTTCGTGGCGCTTGCCCATGAGAATGCGGGGACAATCTTTATCAAACCGCAAAAGTATCAAGGTTGCAGCGTCTTTGGGACGGTAATAGGCAGACTTCATGGCGGGCCTGCTTTCATTGAGCAGGTCGATCAGTTCAATTTCCTTTACCATCAGGTGCCGCGAACTTTATTATCGAGGAGAGGGGGCTCATCCACATCTCCACCAAAGCCGTGCATGCGCAAGGACCACTGAAGACCGACAACAGCACCTTTGACACATGGCAGCAGCACCAGCGACAGAATCAATACAGACGGCAGCCACAAGACAAGATGCGTGGTGGTGCTGAGTTGCCACATTTTTTCCGATATCAGGGCCAGGGGCAGAATGATATGGCCGACGATAAATATCGTGAAATAAGGTGGCGCATCATCGGCACGCTGGTGTGACAGGTCTTCGCTACAAGAAGAACAGGTATCGACAACTTTGAGGTATTTCCCAAACAATGGTCCTTTGCCACAATTGGGACAGCGATGTTTGAACCCTTTGAGCATGGCAATACGGGTGGGCCGGTTATCTTTTGGGTATGTAATGCTCATAATCGTGGGTTTCTATCTGCGCTTGCGTTTAGGTTTTGTGCGTTTTGCCGATCGCGGCTTTTTAAATCCACCCCGGACAGGTTTTTCATAAACCCCTTCCGACAAAAGTTCAAAGCGTAAAGCGCCTGCCACCGGGGCTGCTTCAATTAATCGCACCGTTACCTGATCACCAAGTTTGAAGGTTTCGCCGCTGGAAATGCCGGACAGAGCATACAGACCCTCATTGGCAATGTAGCGGTCGCGGCGCAAGGATGACAGGGGAATAATGCCGTCAGCGCCGGTTTCGTTAAGTTCAACAAACATGGCCGAGCGGGTAATGCCGGAAATACGCGCTGCAAATTCAGCGCCAATCCGGTCCATAAGAAACGATGACAGGATGCGGTCAACGGTTTCGCGCTCGGCCTTGGCAGCGCGGCGTTCGGTCATGGATAAATGCTCGGCGATTTCTTCGAGATCCTGCTGCGGGGCCTCAGCGCCACCAAGGGTGGCAATCAGGGCGCGATGAACCACAAGGTCGCTATAGCGCCGGATGGGCGAGGTGAAATGAGCGTAAGTTTTGAGATTGAGGCCAAAATGGCCGTAGTTCTTGACGCTATATTCGGCTTGAGCCTGAGCTCTTAAAACCGACTGATGCACCAGGCTTTCCAACTCTCCACCTTTGACTTGTTCAAGAATGCGGTTGAAATGCATCGGCCGCAGCACTTCTCCTGCGGGCAGTTTCAGGTTCAGGGTTTTGAGGAAATCAATTAATCCCCGGATTTTTTCCTGCGAGGGATTGTCATGACAGCGGTAAATCAGGGGTTGTTTGTTTTCGGCCAATGTCTGGGCAGCGGCGACGTTGGCCTGGATCATGAATTCCTCAACCAGCTTGTGAGCATCAAAACGCTCACGCAGGACGACGGCTTCAATCTCGCCGGTTTTAGTGAAAACGATGCGCCGCTCAGGCAAGTCGAGACCCAGGGGTTCGCGTTTTTTCTGGGCTTTGAGCAGGGCATCAAACGCCTGCCACAGGGGTTTGAGTACGGGTTCAAGCCATTCGCTGGTGGCTTTGCCGTCAATGGCATCCTGGGCCTGCTGGTAGGATAATTTGGCGTGAGACCGGATCATTGCCCGGATGAAGCTGTGACTGATTTTATTGCCCTGGGCATCAAAGATCATGCGGCAGACAAGGGCGGGGCGATCTTCATCGGGGCGCAGGGAACATAAGTCGTTGGACAGGCGTTCGGGCAGCATCGGCACGACACAGTCCGGGAAATAAACCGAATTTCCGCGATTTATAGCTTCGATGTCCAGGGCGCTGCCCGGTGTTACGTGTGCGGCGACATCGGCAATGGCCACGGTAACGATGAAGCCGCCGGGATTGTCCGAACTGGTATCAGTTTGCGCATGAACTGCATCATCATGATCGCGGGCGTCAAACGGGTCAATGGTGATCAGGGGTAACTTGCGCAGGTCTTCGCGGCCTTTGAGACCCGGTGCTTTTTCGGCTGCGGCCTGTTTCAAAACAGCTTCGGGAAACTCATGGGGAATGTCGTAGACTGCTATGGCAATGCGGCTGGCGGAACGGTGGCTGTCTATTTTACCAAGCGTTGATTTGATGCGGACTTGTGCTGGCCCGTAGGCTTTTTTCTGTACCAGTTCAACTTTTACCAGGTCCCCGGTTTTGGCTGATCCTACGTCTGCTGCTGGCACCATTAAAGCATTGCGCTGTTTTTTATCAATGGGTTCGATAATACCACTGCCATCGGGTGCTGATTTAAACACCCCAAGCATTGTGGAAAGATCTTCGCCCAGGCGCTTGATGACGCTGGCTTCATAGGCAGCATCATTGTCACCATCGATCTTTTCGATGCGCGCCAGCACGCGATCTCCCACACCAGCCACGTCAGACCCGTGTTTGGAGCGCGCCGAGACAATCACTATCAGGGGAGGATAAGGGTTTTTGTCGTAATCCCAGTTGGCCGGTTCAGCCACCAGTTCGCCATCCTCATTTTGCCGTTTGATGACAAGGACGCCAACGGGTGGAAGGTGGGCGGCTGAAGTCAGGCGCTTGCGACCTTTGGCGATCATGCCTTCGTCGGCCATTTCACGCAGCAGGCGCTTGAGACCGATTTTTGAATTGCCCTTGATTTTGAAGGCGCGGGCAATATCGCGCTTGCCCACGCGCTTGGGCTGGGATTTGATGAATTTGAGTATCTCGTCCTTGCCGGGCAGGGCGCTGCGGGACTGGCGGGGTTTTGGGGCCAATGGATTTGTCTTCCGCTCAATTAAGCGCTGGTTAAGTTACTCGGATGCTGTTTTCTTTTTTGCCGCTGTCTTTTTCTTCGGCGCTGCCTTCTTTTTTGCCGCAACCTTTTTCTT